>JAAYZO010000268.1 GCA_012514865.1 Lentisphaerota bacterium
CAGTGGGACGGCGACCGTGACCTGAGCGCGGTGATACGCCTGTGTTGGCGTCCGGGTGAGCTCGCGATCGCGGCGGAGGTGACCGACGACAGCGTCCGTCAGCCTTACGCCGGTGCCGACATCTGGCGTGGCGACCACGTCAACCTCTGGCTGGACTTCCAGCCCGGCGTCGAGCCGGAGCGGACCATGTTCGGCGAGGGCCAGGTGCACCTCGTCGTCAGCCCTGGCGACGTCGCCACAGTCAAGCCGGAGATCCACGTCTACCGTCCCGAGGGCCTCAACCCGGGACCCGGCGCGGTCGCCTCACGGCGCACCGCGACCGGCTATGTGGTCGAGGCCGTGATTCCGGTCGAACGCCTGGGGGTGCCGGCCTTCGCTATGTACAAGGACGCTAACTTCGAGGTCGCGGTATCGGATGCCGACAACGAGCCGGTGAAGCAGGAGTCGCTCATGACCCGCGGCACCGAGCCCTGGGTCTACTCGCGCCGGCGCGTGCTGCCGGTGGTCTTCGGCGATGGCAACGGCAAGGCGCCCCCGCCGCTGCGCGGGACCGCGCTGTGCGATCATGCCGAAATCGCGGCGGCCGGGGCGATGACGCTGACGTTTGAGAGCACCGCGGTGCCCGAGGGCAAGGAGGCGTTCATCTACCTCAAAGCCCGGTACCCGTCGACGACGGTGACCGGGTTCCGCACCGGGTCGGTGACGCTGGACCTGAACGGGCAGAGGATCACCGGCGACCGCATCGCCAACCGCGCGCCGCGCATGACCATCATGCGCGGGAGCGAGCACACCATGGTCGCGCCCGACGGGGCCATCGCCCTGTACTACGCGCCGAACTACTTCCCGGCGCCCGAACGCCATGCCCTCTACGGCACCCTCGACGGCACCAATCCGACCGAGTACGAGTTCCGCGTCGATGGCCTGCTGCGGGAGGGCCTCAACACGCTGGTCCTCGCCAACCTCGCCACGGCGACCGCCGAGTCAGCGCACATCGCCCACGTCGACGCGGTCGAGTTCCGCATCCGCACCAAGGTCGCCCCGCCGCCACCGCCGAGGCCGGCGCCGACCGGCGATCTGCCCTGGATCGCGCCGGCCCGGGCCTTCCCAAAGACCTACCTTGCCGTCCCAAAGGAAAATGCCCGCATCGCCCTGGCCTTCGCCGGCCGGGAGATGCTCCTCGAAAGCCGGTTCTCGGCGCCTGACGGCACCTGGCAGACGGGCAGCAACCGCTTCTTCCGGCACGAGCGGAAGGTCGTCGAGCACGACGAGTGGCTCGAGGTCCAGGATACCTTCACCAACCTCACGGCGGAGGACCTGCCGTTGATGCAGGAGCACCGCTGCGACCTGGGCAAGGGCTTCTGCGCCGCCTGGCTGGCCGGTCTGGAGATGCCGGACGGCAATGGCAGTCGCTCCGAAGCCGGGAACCCCAGCGCCTATGCCACCACCGACAGCGTCGGGTTAGGCCTCTTTGCGCACAACGACGCCTTCATCGTCCACGCCAGTCAGGCCTGCCGCGATGGCGTCCTCTCGCTCAGCGACCGCGAGTGCTACCTGCGTCCCGGCGCGAGCTACACGGCGACCCTCGCGGTCGTGCCCACGCCGCGACCGGACTTCTGGGACTTCGTCAATGCCGCCCGGCGCGCCCGTGGAGTGAACTTCCCCCTGCGCTGGTCGTTCGCGTTCATGGTCCACGAGTGGCCGGTGTACGAGTGGACCGAGGATACCGTGCGCCGCTTCATCGAGAACAAGGGCGCCAACCTCCTCGTGCAGTCGAATACCGTGCGCAATACGAAGGGCCAGTACGCCCGCGCCACCGACTGGCTCCAGGCCGACCTGTCGCTCTACCGCGACTTCCAGACGCGTATCCGCTCGCTCTACCCGGATGGCCGCGTCAAGACCGGCATCTACTACCACTGCTTCCTGTACACGACGCGTGAGAATGACGAGATCTACAAGGCCGACCGCGGCATCGACGCTGCCGGTAACCCCATGGACTACGGCGGCAATGGCGCCTATATGCACGTCTTCATCCCCACGCTCGAGCCGGGGCACTGGGGCGGGGTCATGGAGAGGGTCCTGGACGGCATCCTCGACGACATCCGTGCCGACGGCATCTTCTGGGACGAGTTTGCCCAGTCGCGCGTGCCGTATGTCTATGGCCATCAGGACCACGTCTCGGCTGACATCGACCCCGCGACGCACCGCCTCCAGCGCACCAAGGGCGCCATGGCTCTCGTCAGCCTGCCGTTTCGCACCAGGATGGTCGACCGCATCCTCGCCGAGAACCGGCCGTTCATCATCAACGGCGCGCCGCACACGCGCACCATGGCGGACAAACACTTCATGGCCTTCACCGAGACCGGGTCGATAAGCAACTGCCGCGGCATGCTGCTGCACTCGCCGGTGGCCCTCGGCGATCATCTGACCGAAAAGAAGTACGCCGACTCCTACGCCACGATGCACGCCGCGCTCCAGCACGGCTGCCTGTTCGTGTGGTACTCGCACATCTTCCACAACCACACCGCCCCCACCGCGTACTACTACCCGTTCACCCCGATCGAGCTGCACTCCGGC
>JAAYZO010000035.1 GCA_012514865.1 Lentisphaerota bacterium
CTCACCTGGTCACCCTGAAGGGGTGCCAGATCGTAGCCGGGGGTCGCGCGTAGCACGACCCCCGGAACCGCGAACCCACGCACCACGCACCCTGAAGGGGTGCCAGAACCGGACTTTCAAACAGCCCTGCGCCAGGGGTGCATGACAGGCTTGTCGGCTGGGCGGGACCTGCAATGCATCTCGCCTGCTGCAGGAATGTCATGCGCGCCGAGGCCACCCGAATGTGCCCGTGCCCTTCGGCGGCACTTGCCGTGGCGCGATGCGGCCTTACGGTGTAGAGGCTCGCGCCTCCGGCCGGTACGGCCGGGGCCGGGCACAACCCGGGAGCCCCATCATGGCCGAGATGACCAGCCGCGAACGCTACCAGCGCATGTTCCAGCACCGCGAGGCCGACCGCGTGCCGATCATCGACATCCCGTGGCCGGCCACCATCGAGCGCTGGGAACGCGAGGGCATGCCGCACGAGGTCGGCTTCGTCGATTTCTTCGGCCTCGACCCGATCGTCGGCGTCGGCGCCGATACCTCGCCACGTTAACCGGTGACGGTGCTGGAGGAGACCGACGAGTACCGCATCGCGACCACCGCCTGGGGCGTGACCATGAAGAACTGGAAGCACGCCGCCAGCACGCCGCAGTACCTCGGCTTCACGATCACCGACCCGGACTCCTGGCAGGCCGCCAAGGCCCGCATGGCGCCCAGCCGCGAGCGCGTCGACTGGAACCGGCTGCGGACGCACTACCGGAGCTGGCGCGACAAGGGCTGGTGGATCCAGGCGGGGCTCTGGTTCGGCTTCGACGTCACGCACTCCTGGGTCGTCGGCACCGAGACCATGCTCATCGCCATGGCCGAGAACCCCGAGTGGGTCCGCGATATGATCGGCCATGAACTGGAGGTCAACCTCGCCCTCCTCGACATGATCTGGGACAAGGGCTACACCTTCGACGCGGTGCGCTGGCCGGACGACATGGGCTACAAGGGCCACACCTTCTTCTCGACGGCGATGTACCGCGACCTGCTCCTGCCCTTCCAGCAGCGCGCCATCGACTGGGCTCACGCCAAGGGCATCCCGGCGCATCTGCACTCCTGCGGCAACATCACCGAGTTCCTGCCGCTCCTGCTCGACGCCGGCCTGGACGCGCTCAACCCGCTCGAGGTCAAGGCCGGCATGGACCCGCTCGCGATCAAGCGCCAGTACGGCGACCGCCTGACCCTGCACGGCGGCCTCAACGCCATGCTCTGGGACAAGCCCGAGCAGATCCGCGCCGAGATGGAGGCCCTCGTGCCGAAGCTCAAGGAGCACGGCGGCTACATCCTCAGCTCGGACCACTCGGTGCCCTCGAGCGTCAGCCTCGAGGAGTTCCGCGCCATCGTCGCGCTCGGCAAGCGCCTGGGATCCTACGCCTGAGAGCGCTGGCGACACGCCTCAGCGCGGCCGGTCCGAGGCGCGGCGCCAGGCGCTGGGCGGCAGGCCGACCTGGCGGCGGAAGACGCGCGAGAAGTGCAGCGGGTCGCTGAAGCCCACGGCGTGGGCCACCTCGCCGACATTCAGGGTCGTCTTGCGCAGCAGGTCGCAGGCACGCTCGATGCGCAGGCGGTTCAGGTGCCGCATCGGGCTGGCGCCGACCTCGCGCTGGAAGCGCCGGCAGAGCTGCGCCACCGAGAGCGACGCGGCGCGCGCCAGGCAGGCCAGGTCCAGGGCCGGGTCGGCCTGGCGCTCGTCCATGGCGTCGAGGGCCGCCTGGCAGGACGGCGACGCCACCGCGGGGCGGCTGGCGAAGCCGCAGTCCTCATACAGGTCGCAGAGCAGGCGCAGCACCTCGGCCTTGAGGCGGCAGGATCGCGTCTCGGTGTGGCGTTTGTAGACGCGGCCGACCTCGTCGAACTGCGCCAGGACGCGCGCCGGATGGCGCAGCGACACGGCCTCCAGCACCGGCGAGCGCGACAGCGTCGGCCCGGGCCAGGTGGCGGCATCCAGCGAGAGACACCAGAAGCCCCACTGGCCCCGCGGCGTGCCGCGATTGCCGAAATGCGCGTCCATCAGCGCGAAGTCGCCCGGACGCGAGCGCCGGCGCAGACCGGCGACCTCGATCAGGCTCTCCGAACCCGAGGCATGCAGCGTGAACTCCAGCAGGGGACTGGCACGGGTGTGGACCGGGACGCGGTCCTCGGCGGCGTAGGCCACGGGGACCTCCGGCAGGCGGTTCACCCAGTCCAGGGCAACCTCGAGCATCTCGCGCATTTTATCCATGCTTTGGCCATCCCCATCCATGCCTCGGGGTTTTGCACTCTGACCCAAGCTAGTACAGTGAATGGGTGTTGACAACACCGACGCCGCGCACGGCGGCGGCGGCCGGTGACGCCGTCAGGCCGGCCGGGCGGGGGACCTCCCGGCGGCCTGACGGAGCGCCGTGAATGCGAATGCTGTACAGGAGAGCGATGCCATGATGACAGAACAGGAAATGACCCGGGCGCTGACCTTCCCGAAGCCGACGACGGTGTGGAAGGCCGAGCCGCTGCTCGGCAGCATCTACGGCGAGGAAGAGGTCGAGGCGGCGGTGGCGGCGATTCGCGAGGCCATGGACATCCATAAGGGCTTCGGGTTCTCGGCGCCGCCCATTCCGGACTTCGAGCAGGCCTTCGCGGACTACTGCGGTTGCCGTTACGCGGTGGCGATCAACAGCGCCGGCCCGGGTCTGGACATGGTCATGCGCTGGCTGAAGCTGCAGCCCGGCGACGAGGTCATCGTGCCGAGTGTGAACTACCCGGCGGCGGCCCTGGCGGTCTACGGCGCCGGCGGCCAGGTGGTCTGGGGCGAGATCGACCCGCGCACCTTCCAGCTCGACCCCGCCGATGTCGCCGCCAAGATCACGCCGCGCACCCGCGCCATCTTCCCGGTCCACATGAACGGCCTCTCCGCCCCCATGGACGAGCTCATCGAGATCGGCCAGCGCCACCCGCACCCGGTGCACGGCCCGATCCCGGTCATCGGCGACGCGGCGCGCGCCTGCGGCGGCGGCTATAAGGGCACCCGCATCGGCAAGAAGGGCCTCGCCACCGTCTTCAGTTTCCATACCATGAAGAACATGACCACCCTCGGCGAGGGCGGCATGGTGACGACCGACAACGAGGAACTGGCCACCTACTGCCGGTCGGTGCGCATGTACGGCGGCGGTGTCGAGGCCTGGGGCACGAGCAACGTCATGACGAAGGTCCAGGCCGCGGTCGGCCTGGTGCAGCTCCGCAAGCTCGACTCGTTCATCGGCGCCCGGCGCCGCCTGGCCAAGGCGCGCACCGCCATGC
>JAAYZO010000269.1 GCA_012514865.1 Lentisphaerota bacterium
CCGTCAGTAGGGGGCGGTGCGCCAGCCGTTATAGCCGGTCTCGGTGCGCATGAGGTGATTCAGGAGGCGCTCCAGGAGGGCGTCGCGTTCGCTGCGCCAGGCCGGATCGTTGTAGAGATTGCGGCACTCGCACGGGTCGTTGTGCAGGTCGTAGAGTTCGCCGCCCTCGGGGGTATCCCAGAGGGCCAGTTTGAAGCGCTCGGTGACCAGGCACTTGCCGTTGATGCGGCGGTCGTTGCTGGTGAACTCCGAGAGGACGGCCTCGTGGCCGCCGCGGCCGCCCTCGAGGATGGTCCGGAAGCTGCTCGCCTGCATCTCGCGCGGGATCGGGATCCCGGCGTAGTCGAGGATCGTCGGCGCGATGTCCATGACCTCCATGAGGTCGTCGCAGACCGCGCCGCCGGCGCCGCCGGGCGGCCGTGCCAGGAGCGGCACCCGCATCACCGGCTCGTAGAAGTTGCCCTTGCCGTGGAGCCGGAAGTCGCCGAGCATCTCGCCGTGGTCGGAGGTGTAGAGGATCAGGGTGTTGTCCAGGAGCCCGGCCTGGGCCATCGCCGCCACGAGCCGGCCGACGTAGTCGTCGATGAGGGTGCACAGGCAGTAGTAGTAGGACCGGTAGATGCGCAGGGCCTGCTCCCGTTCGGGGGTCAGGGGCTGCAGCGGCCGGCGCAGGTGCGGCGGCCGGTCGGTCAGGGGCAGGTCCCAGGTCGCCGGCAGGGCGACCTCTGCCGGCGGGTAGAGCCCGGCGTGCGAGGCAGGCGGGTCGTGCGGGCCATGCGGGCCGCAGAAGCCGCACCACAGAAAGAACGGCCCGGCGTGGGGCCGGGTCATGAAGGCGATCGACTGCTCGAGGATGTAGGTCTCGACGTACTCCTCGAGGGGCAGGACATTGACCACGAGGCGTGGTTGCGTTTGTACTCCGGGTCGCGGCGCTGGCGGTGCATCAGCTCGTAGCCGCCGGGATGGCGCGCCTCGAGCCAGGCGGCGTACTGGGCCCCGAGGGGTGCCGGGCCGATATCCTGGCCGGTGGTCTGGGTCCAGCGGGCGCCCTTGCCGCCGACGATCTCCATCCAGTCGAAGCCGCGCTCGGGCATCATGTGGATCTTGCCGGTGGCGCCGGTGGTGTAGCCGGCGGCCTGGAGGCGCTCCATGAAGGTCACCTCGTGCGCCGGCAGGCCCGGGGTGCGGTCGATCTCCGACTCCATGTAGCGCACGCCATGCTGGTGCGTGTAACGCCCGGTCTGGATGCAGGCCCGGCTCGGGATGCAGACGGTATTCTGGACATAGGCGCGCGAGAAGCGCACGCCCTCGCCGGCGAGGCGGTCGAGGTGCGGGGTTTGCACCACCGAGGTGCCGCAGGCACTGAGGGTGTCGGGGCGCTGCTGGTCGGTGGTGATCAGCAGGATATTCGGGCGGTCGGCCATGGCGGGTCTCCCGTGCTGGCCCCGGGCGACCGTCACGCGGCCGCCGGGGCGGGGCGCGTCTCTTCAGTGAAGGGTCGGGCGGCGCTCGATCCGCAGGCGCCGGCGGATGGTGCCCGCGTCGAGGGCGTAGAGGGCATCGAGGAAGGCGACCTGGAATGACCCGGGGCCTGCCGAGTGCGCCGCCGCCTCTTCGCCGCAGAGGCCCATCACCGCCATTGCGTGTGCCGCCGCCAGAGCTGCGTCGGGGTTGACCGCGGCGAAGGCTGCCGTCAGGGCCGTCGCGGCGCAGCCCAGACCGGTGACGCGCGGCATGATCGGGTGGCCATTGCCGACGGCCAGGACCCCGCCGGCGCCGACGATCAGGTCGACCGGGCCGCTGATGCTGACGACGGCCCCGGTCGACGCCGCCAGGGCCTGCCCGGCCTCGAGGGCGGCCTCGGCGTCGTCGCGGCTGTCGACGCCGCGGGTGGCGGCGCCGGCGATATGCAGCGCCCGGATCTCGGAGGCGTTGCCGCGCACGATCGTCGGCGGCGTCGCCGCGAGGAGGTCGCGGCAGACCTGCGTCCGCCAGCGCGAGGCGCCGGCGCCGACCGGGTCGAACACCACCGGCACGCCGCGACGGCGCGCCGCGGCCATGGCCAGATGCATCGCGTCGACCCAGGGCCGGCTCAGGGTGCCGATGTTGATCACCAGGGCCGAGGCGATGCCGACGATGTCCTCGACCTCCTCCACGGCGTGGGCCATCACCGGCGAGGCACCCAGCGCCAGGAGGGCATTGGCGGTCGAGTTCATCACCACGTAGTTGGTGATGCTGTGCACCAGCGGGGACCGCTCGCGCAGGCGCTGCAGGTCCTGCCAGAGGGCCCCGGCCGCGGGGTTCGTCGTACTCATGGTATCGCGCTCCGGAAACGGTTCATCGTGCGCTCGAATGTAGGCCGGCCTGGGGACAGGCGCAACCCCCAGCGCCGGCGGACGCGGCAGCGGCCGGCGATGGGCCAGGCCGGTCAGATCGGTCGGACTTGTCAGACGGGTCAGACTCGTCAGACTGGTCAGACGGGTCAGACTGGTCAGACTCGCCAGACTTGTCAGACGGGTCAGACCGATCGGACTCCCCCGATCTTCAGCCGGCCGCGCCGGGGGGCGTTTGCTGGCCCGGCCGCGGCGGGCCGCCGCCGGCGGCGCAGGGCTGTTTGAAAGTCCGGTTCTGGCACCCCTCCAGGGTGCATGGCGTGCAATCCGCGTTTCCGGGGGTCGGGCTGCG
>JAAYZO010000270.1 GCA_012514865.1 Lentisphaerota bacterium
CGGACATTTTCGGCACCGAGGTGATGGAAGAGGACGCCGCCAGCGGCCGCCGCGAGTTCCGCTTCATCCGCGGGCCGGTCTTCGCGCACATCCTCCTGGCCGACGAGATCAACCGCACCCCGCCGAAGACGCAGGCGGCCCTGCTCGAGGCGATGGGCGAGCGCCAGGTGACCGCCGGGGGTCAGACCTACCGCCTCGACGACCCGTTCTTCGTCCTGGCGACGCAGAACCCGATCGAACTCGAGGGCACCTACCCGCTGCCCGAGGCGCAGCTCGACCGTTTTCTGACCAGCGTGGTGATGGACTACCTCGGCCCTGAGGACGAGGCCCGCATGGTGCGCCGCACCACCGCCCCTGAGGAGCCGTCGGTCGAGGCGGTTCTCTCCGGCGAGGAGATCTGCCAGATTCAGCAGCTCGTGCGGCAGGTCCCGGTCTCGGACAATGTCATCGACTACGCCGTGCGCCTGGTCAGCGCCTCGCGCCCGACCAGCCCCGAGGCGACGCAGATGGTCCGCGGCAAGGTCAAGTGGGGCGCCGGCTCGCGCGCCAGCCAGGCCCTGATCCTGGCCGGCAAGGCGCGGGCCCTCCTGCAGGGGCGCTACAACGTCGCCTGCGAGGACGTCCGCGCCCTCGCCCTGCCGGTGCTGCGGCACCGCGTTATCACCAACTTCCATGCGGATGCCGAGGGCCTGACCAGCCAGGCCATCATCCAGGACCTTCTCGAACGCGTTCCGGAATGACCGCGGTAGCCGCCGGCGTCGGCCGGCGGCCGCGGCGCAGGCACGGCGGAGGCGCGAGGTGACGCGCAGTCTCTACGACATCCTCGGGGTCCCCCGCCACGCCGGCTTCGAGCCCCTGAAGCGCGCCTACTACCGCCGCGCCAAGGAGTGCCACCCCGATCTGCATCACGGCGATCCGGCCAAAGAGGACGAGTTCAAGCAGGTCGTCGCCGCCTTCGATATCCTCTCCGACCCGCAGGCGCGGCGCGAGTACGACCGCCAGCTCGCACGCCTGGCACAGCCCCCGCCGGCGACGCTCTTCCGGCAGGACGGGCCGGCCGTGATGGACTCCTTCGCCGATGACATCCTCGAGGAGATGGTCGTCGGCAATACCGTCCCGCATGGCACCACGTTGCAGACCCTGATGCTCGACCTGACCCGGACGCGGCGTTTCATGACCTTCCGCGAGGCCCGCAACCGCTACCAGGCCGGCGAGTTCGGGAAGGCCTTCAGGCTCTTCGCACGGCTGGTGCGGTGGAGTCCGGAGAACATCCTGTATCACTACTGGCTGGCCGAGTCAGCGCGGCGTCTGGGCCGCCTGGCTACGGCCCGGCGGCACTACCGGCGCTGCCTTCGCCTCGGCGAGCGCCGCGTCCCGCCGCAGGAGCTGGTCCAGGTGCGCCGGCGTCTCGAGCAGCTCCAGTCCCAGCGCGGCGCCGTAGGGCGCTTCCTGAGCTGGTTCGAACGGCGCGGGCTGCAGGTCCACACCGCCTGGCGCGAGGAGATGACCCGGCAGCTCCGGCAGAGCTTCGCGTCGGGGCTGCGCCGTCAGGAACGCCACACGCCGCCGCGGGCCCTCGGCAGCGGCCGCCGTGGCGGCCCGCCGCGGCTCCTGCCGCCCGCTCCGCCGGGCTGAGGGCGGCCCTCTCAGGACCGCCGCCGCCCGCGTAGGTCCGCGGCGCCGTCCGTGGATCGCCCGGGCGCCGGTCGGCGCCCGGGCGAGCGCCACTCGGCTCGTGGCGCCCACCTCCGGCCCGCCGGCGCGGTGCGTCGACGGGCTTGTTTACGGCCCAGGCCGGCGCTAGATTCCTTTTTAACGGATGGAGGTACGGGAGGGTCTTTCGCGTCGACAACCATGCATCGCGGGAGAGACCTCTCGCGTGGCAGGAGGCAAACGCTATGAACGGTCTGAACCGGGTGCTTCTCATCGGCAATCTGACGCGTGATCCCGTGAGCCGGGCGACGACCGGCGGCATGTCGATCTGCGAGATCGGCCTGGCGATCAACCGGCGCTACCGCACGGCGTCGGGCGAGGACCGCGAAGAGACCTGCTTCGTCGATATCGATGTGTTCGGCAAGCAGGCTGAACAGTGCAGTCGTTACCTCCGCAAGGGCTCCCTGGCCTTCGTCGAGGGGCGCCTGCGCCTGGATCAGTGGGACGACCGTGCGACCGGTCAGAAGCGCAGCCGCCTGAAGGTGATGGCCGAGCGGGTGCAGTTCCTCGACAGCCGCAGCCGGGACGACTCGGGCGGTGGCCGCGCCGAGGCCGGCTCGGGCGGCATGGCCGCGGCGCGGCCGTTGCCGCCGGCCGGGGCGGGCCGCCCGGCACGCCAGGCGCCGTCGGGACCGCCGCCGGCCCAGGCCGAGCCCGAGGTCTTCGAGCACCCGGAGTCCGACGAGGGCGCCGTCGACGACATTCCGTTCTGAAGGATTTCCCCGCATTGGCAGGTTCCTGCCTGCGCGGGAAAATCCTATGGCCGGGATCCTCACGGCCGTACCGCGAGGATCCCGGCGGAGCGTTTGGCCCGGTGGGGGAGTTCCTTCAGGAGCTATGCGGTTGGGCCTATGCGGAGGGCTTGCGGGCTCGGATGGACACACTTCGGCCGTGGGCGTCGAGGCCCTCCTCGGCCGCGAAGCGTGCCACGTGGGGCATCTCGCGCTGCAGGGCCCGGCGGTCATAGCGCACCACGCTGAGGCGCCGGTAGAACTGGCCGACGGTCAGGCCGCTGAAGCAGCGCGCCGCCCCGCCTGTCGGCAGGACGTGGCTCGGTCCGGCCACGAAGTCGCCGACCGGCTCGGGGGTCCACGCCCCGACGAACACCGCGCCGGCGCAGGTGATGCGCCGTGCCAGCATCTCGGGTCGCCGGGTCATGATCTCGAGGTGCTCCGGCGCATAGCGGTTGGCCAGGGCGACGGCCTCGGTGAGGTCTGCGGCCTCGATGAGGAAGATGCCGCGGTCCATGACCTTCTGCACGCACTCCGAGCGTCCGAGGAGCTGGCTCTGGGCCTTGAGTTCGGCCGCCACGGCATCGAGCAGGGGCGCCGCCGTCGTCACCAGGACCGCCTGCTCGCGGCCGGAGCCATGTTCGGCCTGCGACAGCATATCGGCGGCGATGAAGGCCGGATCGGCCGAGTCGTCGGCGAGGATGAGGATCTCCGAAGGCCCCGCCACGAGATCGAGGGCGACGTGGCCATAGACGTGGCGCTTGGCGGCAGTGACGTAGGCGTTGCCGGGTCCGACGATCTTCTCGACCTTGCGGACCGAGGCGGTGCCGTAGGCCAGGGCGCCGATGGCGTAGACGCCGCCCAGGCGGTAGACCTCCGTCACGCCGGCGAGGCTGGCCGCGTAGAGCAGGGCCGGGTTGATGGCGCCGTCCGGTCCGGGTGGCGTCACCATGACGATCTCGGGCACGCCGGCGGCACGGGCGAGGGTGGCGGTGTGCACCACCGTCGAGATCAGCGGTGCGGTGCCGCCGGGGACGTAGCAGCCGACCCGCGACAGCGGCACGAAGCGCTCGCCGGCGGTGACGCCGGGGCGGGGCTTGAAGCCCCAGTTGCGCGGTCGTGACTGGCGGGCGAAGGCGAGGAGGTTCCGCACGGCGGCCTGGATGGCCCGGCGCGTCTCACGGTGGACCCTCCGGGCGGCGGCGGTCATCTCGGCGGCGGGTACCCGGAAGGTCTCCGGGGTGAGTTCGACGTGGTCGTAGCGCCGGGCGCAGTCGACCAGCGCGGCGTCGCCGCGCTGGCGGACGTCGTCGAGGATGGCGGCTACGGCGCTGTCGGTCGCGTCGTCGAAGGCGCTGCGGTCGAAGAGGCCTGCCAGGCGCGCCTCCCAGGAGTCGTCACGGCGTCGGATCACCTGCATCTCGGGCACTCCGTCAGGGCCCGTCGGCGCGGTCAGAGACCCGCCGACGGGTCAGTTCATCGATACCAGGTCGATCGAGTCGTCCACCTTGACCAGGCAGTAGTACTCGGCATCCTTCAGGATGCTGCTGCCGTCGCTGGGGAGGATGTTGTTCATGGCCGTCCCCGGCAGGGTGAAGACGCCGCCGTTGACATCGACGACGTTGATCCGGCCGCGCTCAAGGGAGACCCTGCCGCGGAAGCACTGCAGGGCCACACGCTCGCGGACCGGGTCGGTCACCTTGACGAAGACCACACAGAACTTACAGCCGTCGAGGTAGTCGAACCTGGATGGCATGACGCATCCTTGACTGGGGTTGCGTTGAGTCGGCGGGCCTGGTTGCCGGCCGGGCGCTGTAGGCGGCACTGCTGCCACCCGGGCCGCTACTATAGCACCCGGGCACGCCAGGCCAATCCCGGCGGCGATTGTGGCGTTATGCCTGATGAGGGCGCTGAAGCAAAGCGGTCCTCGGCGGCGGGTGGTGTTCGCAGTCGCCACCTTGGGCGGCTACATTCCCTTGACGCGGCGTCGCCGATGGGGCTGGCGGAAAGCCGGTCGGCGCGCCCCGCGAAACGGGTGATCCCATGAAGCGGTCCGGATACATCCTGGTGTCGGCGCTCCTGTCGCTGCTCCTGCACGCCCTGCTCCTGGCCTGCGTCGAGCGCTTTCTGGTGCGGGCTGAGCCGATCCTGCCGGCGATGCCGGAGCGGCCGATGAGCCTGTCGCTGGTCAACGTCGACGACCTGGTGCTGAACAAGCCGACCTTGCGTGACAAGCTCCTTCAGGAAGCCCAGGACCGCCTGCGTCAGGCGGCGGTCAGCGGTCCGCGTGTCGACGCGGTGATCGAGAAGCAGGACCTGGCCCTGGCGAATCCCGATGTGAAGGTCCGTCTGAAAGGCCTTGGCGACTCGCTTCTCAAGCCGAATCTGGCCGATCCGCCCAAGGCGATGCTGCCGACGGCGCCGCCGCCGAAGATCCTGGAGATCGACGGCGATGCCCTGCCGCCGGACCGCCTGGCGTTGCAGCGGCCCTTCCAGGCCAAGATCGAGCGCTTCGATCTGCCGCAGCGGGACTTGCCCAGCCTGTTGCCGCCGGGGCCTCTCCAGGGCGGCATCGGGGACACCTTCGACGTCAGCATGCGCCTGGGGGCGCTGCCGGGCATACCCGGCCTGCGCGGCCGTGATGTCGACGGCCTCGGCGACGACCCCGGCGACGCCGGCCGACGCTTCGGGCCGCGTGGCGGGGTGCCGGGCCTCGACGGCCTGGCCGATGCCGGCAAGCAGGTGCGTAACACCCTCGGCGCCGACCTCGAGATGCTCGATGCCTTCGTCACGGTCTCCGTCGTTGTCTACCCCGAGCCCCGCGGCGGCGGCGGCTACTTCCGCGCCGACATCGCGCCGAACCGCCGCAGCGACGCCCTGCCGGACGTCGCCAAGGACATTCTCCTGGTGATCGACCACTCGACCAGCATCAGCGGCGCCAAGCTCGACCAGTTCAAGGCCGGCGCTCAGGCGGCGCTGCAGTGCCTCAACCCCAAGGACCGCTTCGACGTGGTCGCCTTCACCGACCACCCGACGCGCTGCTTCGGCACCCTGCAGCCGGTGACGCCGGCCACCACCGACGCCGCCCGCAGTTTCATCGGGCGGCTCGTGCGCGGCGGCATGACCGACGTCTTCGGCAGCATCGCGCCCTTCGTCGAGGCCAACAACCCGGACCCGGGCCGACCCCTGAACGTCTTCCTGATGTCGGATGGCAACTCGACGGTGAACATGCGTCGTGACGACGACGTCGTGCGCGGTATTGTCGGGATGAACCCGGGCAATGTCTCGATCTACTCGTTCAGCGCCGGCCGGAAGGCGAATCTGTTCCTGCTGCAGTTCCTCGGCTACCTGAATCGGGGTTTCAGCCTGCACGAGCCCGAGCTGACCGACTTCCAGGCGGGCCTGGTGCGCTACCTGAGCACGCACTCCAGTCTGATCGTGGTGGACCTGCGCTACCAGATCCCCGGCGGCCTCGCGGCCGAGGTCTTCCCGAAGCGCCTGCCGCACCTCTACCGCGGCGAGACCCTCTCGATCTTCGGGCGCTACCCGGCCGGTGCCGAGGAGCTGACTCTGGCCCTGCTCGGTCGCGATGGCGATGGCCGCGAGCGCGAGCTGCTCTTCCACCGGCGCTTCCGCGACTGCCCGGAAGCCGGGGAGGAGCTGGCGCAGCACTGGGGCGCGCAGAAGATCTTCCACCTCATCGGCCAGCGCACCCTGACCACTGACGCGGCGACCCGCGAGGCGCTCACCGGCCAGATCGGTGCGCTGGCCAAGGACTACAGCCTGTACGTGCCCTACTGAAGCATAGAGGATCGCGCATGAGCAAGTTCCCCGTGATGGTCGCCATGGATCTCGAGGGCGTCCTCGTCCCGGAAGTCTGGATCGCCTTCGCCGAGGCCACCGGCATACCCGAGCTGCGCCTGACCACGCGCGACATCGCCAACTACGACCAGCTCATGCGGCACCGCCTGGGCATCCTCCGCCAGCGCGGCCTGAAGCTCGCCGATATCCAGAGGGTCATCGCCGGCATGGAGCCGCTGCCCGGCGCCCTCGAGTACATGACCTGGCTCTGCGAGCGCTTCCAGAATGTCATCCTCTCGGATACCTTCTACGAGTTCGCGTCGCCCTTCATGCGCAAGCTCGGCTGGCCGACCCTGTTCTGCAACTCCCTGGAGGTCGACGGCGAGGGCATGGTCACCGACTACCACATGCGCCTTCTCGACGGCAAACGCCACGCCGTGCTCAGCCTCAAGAACCTGAACTTCAGCGTCGTGGCCATGGGCGACTCGTACAACGACACGGCCATGCTCTGCGAGGCCGACCTCGGCATCCTCTTCCGGCCGCCGCAGGCGGTCCGCGAGAAGTTCCCGCACCTGCCGGTGGCCGAGGACTACGCGACCGTCCAGCGCCTGATCGAGGGCTTCGCCAGGGGCTGACGCGGCGCCTGCCGGCCGGCCGCGGCTGCCATCACCCGACGACTCTGCACGACGACGCACTGGAGGATACCCATGTCCACGACCCTGACCGACACGCATCGCGCCGCACTGAAGCGTTTTCTTCTGGCCCTGGTCGACCAGAGCCGGGCCCGCGTCCTGGTGGAGCCGAACCGCCGCTCGGCCGGGTTCTGGTTCGGCGGCGGCAATGTCGTCCGCGACCGCGATGGCGTGCTCTGGCTCTGCGGACGGTACCGGAATGTCGGCGATTCGCGCACCGGCCTCGCGGCGGGCGAACGCGGCCTGGAGTGCGCCGTTTTCGCCAGCCGTGACGGCGGGCAGAGCTTCCAGAAAGTGGTACGGTGGTCGAAGGCGGACCTGTCGCGGCCCGATGCTGAGGTGGTCTCGATCGAGGGCACGGCCCTGCACCTCGCCGCGGATGGCCAGTGGGAGCTCTTCATCTCCACGGAGAAGGCCTGGGAGTACCCCGAGGAGGTCCGCGACTACCGCAAGCCCGGCTGCGGGGTCTGGAGCATCGACTGCCTGCGCGGGCCATCGCCGGACCGCCTCGACAGCGCCTCACTGCGGCCGGTGCTGCGCGAGACCGCTGACGCCGCCTACCTGCATGCCAAGGACCCGGTCGTCTACGGCCTGCCCGACGGCAGCACCCACCTGATGTTCTGCTCGCATCCGTACTGCTGGTCGAGCGCCAACACCAGCCTGGCGGTGCGTCCCGCCGGGGCCGAGGGGTTCCAGTTGGTATCGCGGCAGTTGGTCCCGCGCGGGCCGGCCTGGGATATCGCCAGCACGCGCGGCACCTGCCGCTTCCCGGTGCCGCGCGTCGGCCTCTTCGCCGACCTGGCGCCGCTCTCTATCCTCTTCTACGACGGCCTCGAGTGCGTCCGCTCGCACGAGGAGAATGCGCGCGCCGTATGCCGGCCGCGCGGCTACTCCTGCGAGGAACTCAGCGGTGCCATGGTCGGCTTCGACGCAGCGTTCCCGGAGTTCGAGAGGCTGTCGTACCTGGCGCCGCTGTTTATCTCGCCCTGCGGCACCGGTTGCAGCCGCTACGTCGATGTGGTGGCCACCCCCGCCGGGCTCCTGGCGACCTGGCAGCAGGGCCAGGACGACGGCTCGCAGCCGCTGGTCGGTCACCTCCTCCCGAGCGCCGAAGTGCAGCGCCTCCTGAGCTGAGCGTGCGGATCGTCCGCCGCCGTCAATGAGCGCGGACACGCACCGTGAAGGCGCCAAGGCACAGAAGCATCAGCAACGCCGCCAGAATGGCCGCCGCCGCCAGGAGGCCCAGGATGATGCCGTGGGCCTTCGAGCCCGGCGCGCCGCCTTCGGGTGTCGGCATCACCAAGGCCAGGATGACGTAGA
>JAAYZO010000271.1 GCA_012514865.1 Lentisphaerota bacterium
GCCCTGTCGGCGCTGCGGGTGGCGGTCTGACCGGTCTGGCCGGCCTGACGGCGTCGGCGGCCGCTGCGGGCGGCGCCGGGCGCCGGGTGCGGTGCGGTATGTCGGTGGCGCGGGTGGGCCTGGGGGACGGCGGGCGCCTTGCACGGTTGCGGCGGCTGGCTAAGGTACCTCCAGCGGATGTCCGCGGGAGTACCCATCCGGCCGGGATTGATGCTGGCTGGCGGCGCGGCGGGTTCTGGGGTGTGCCGCCGGCGGGCGCGTTTCTGGTCGGGCAATGCAGGAGGCAGGTGGCGATGCGTAAACTCAGCGTAGTGGCGCCGGACTGGTGGGACTACACCACCCTGGACGACGAGCTGGTGCGTGATGTGGCTCAGTTGACGGTGGAGGACCTGGCGCAGCTCAGCCGCCCTGGCTTCAAGGTGGTGATGTACGACACCATCCAGGACTTCTACCTGGCCGAGGCCCTCGAGTACATCGAGGCCTGGAAGCGCAGCACGCCGGACAACCCGTGCGGCATCTGCGGCCCGATCGGCCCGACCGAGCAGTTGCCCCTGGTGGCGCGCCTGGTCAACGCCCTCGATCTGAATCTCGGCAAGCTCGGCGCTCACTTCTGGGGCATGGACGAGTGGGTCCAGGACGGCCAGGCAGTCGGCATGGACCACCCCCTGAGCTTCGCCAAGTGCGACCTGGAGATGTGCTTCAACCGGATCCGTCCCGAGCTGCGCATGCCGATGAAGAACCTGCACTTCCCGGGTGGCGATCTGTCGCTCTACAGCGCCACGTACGACCAGGCCCGCTGCCTGGTGATGCAGGGCGGCCAGGGCGATGTCAAGCACTGGGCTTTCAACGACCCGCTGCCGCGTCGTGGTGCCTACGCCGAGGTGCCGCCGACGCCGGAGGAGTACCGCCGGCTGGGGACGCGCATTGTTGATCTGCATCCGATGACCGTGATGCAGAATGCCCGCACCTCGGGCGGCGGCAACATCGCCCTGGTGCCGACGCAGGCGGCGACGGTCGGTCCGGTCGAGACGTGGAAGTCGGAGAAGGTCTCGATCTGGCAGGCCGGCTGCCATGACAACGCCTTCGGTATGCGTCTGACCACCTTCATGATTTCCAAGCGTCTGCCGGACGCGGCGGTGCCGATGAGTCTGCTGGCGGACCACCCGAATGTCCAGTTCAACTTCTTCCGGCCGGGTATTGGGCCGTGCGCGGTGGAGATGCACTAATGGCGGACAAGGTAGTCCTGGCGATTGCGGCTCATCCCGACGACATCGAGTTCATGATGGCCGGCACGATGCTGCGGCTGCGTGATCTGGGCTGGGCCATCCACTACATGACCCTCGCCAACGGCAGTTGCGGCACGGCGGTGGACGACGTCCCGACGATCACCCTGAAGCGCACGGCCGAGTGCCGTGCGGCCTGCGATCTGGTGGGTGCGGTCTGGCACCCGCCGCTGGTCAACGACCTCGAGGTCCACCACGTCAACGACCAGATCGGCAGGCTCTGCGCGGTCATCCGCCAGGTCCGGCCGCGGATCATCCTGGCGCAGTCGCCGCAGGACTACATGGAAGAGCACATGAATGCCTGCCGCAGCACCGTCACGGCGGCCTTCTGCCGGGGCATGCGCAACTTCCCGGTGAGTCCCTTCGTGCCGCCGATCAATGACGACGTGACGCTGTACCACGCCCTCCCGCACGGCCTGCGCGGGCCGCTGCGGCAGCGGATCCTGCCGGGGCAGTATGTCGACATCGGGCCGGTGCTCGGCGAGAAGCGCGACATGCTGGCCTGCCACCGTTCGCAGAAGGAGTGGCTCGACACCAGCCAGGGCATGGATGCGTACCTGACGACGATGGAGGACTTCTCCCGCGAGGTCGGGACGCTCTCGGGCTGCTACGCCCTCGCCGAGGGCTGGCGGCGGCGCTCGCACCTCGGCTTCTCGGCCGAGGACAACGACCCGCTGGCGGCGGCGCTGGGCCCGGCCTGCCGGATTGACGCGGAGTACGAGCGTCGTCTCGAGGCGGGCGCCTGACGGCGCCTGGCAGGGGGTCCACAGGCGCCGCCGTGGACCGACTTGACCCGCGCCGGTGTGACGCGCGCGCTCTTGTCGCAGGCTTTCAGCCTGCAAGGCATCATGGCCGATTTCCCAGGGCGTTGCCCTGGGCTGATGAATGTTGCCCTTTCAGGGCGCCGGAACGGAAGCCCGCGGGGAAGCCGGCGTGGGCGGTGTTTGGCCGTGGCCTGTCCGGTGCGCCGCGCGCTGGCGGGGCGGCGGTGGGCGCCACGAGCCTAGTGGCGCTACCCCGGGCGCCGGCGGCGCCCGGGGGGTGCACGGACGGCGCCGTGGATGACGCCGCCGCGGCGGCGCGTCAGCGCCGGCGGCCGCGGCCGGTGGTCGGGGGCGGGGTGTCGTCTCCGCCCGCGTTCTCCTCGTCCTCCCCCTCGTCCTCGTCCTCCCCCTCGTCCTCGTCCTCCTCCTCGTTCTCGTCCTCGTTCTCGTCGTCGTCCTCGTCGATCAGGGGGAGGGCATCCAGGTCGTTCTCGTCGATATCGTCGAACATTCCGCCCAGGAAGTTCGCGACGCCCTCGTCGTCCTCGTCGTCCTCGGCGAAGCCGAGTTCGGCGAGGAATTCCTCTTCGTTAGGCGGTCGGCCGTGCTTTTCGGTGAACGCCTGCAGTGCCTGCTCGGTGAGGGCCTTGAGCTGTTCGAGGATTTCGGGGTTCTCGCGGAACGCCTCCTCGATATCGGCCATGGAGATATCGTCGCCGTCAGCACCCGGCTCAGCCGGCCGGTCGCCGCCGGTGTTGCCCAGGAACACCCAGCCCTGGTCATTCTGGCCCTTGCCGGGGCCCTTCTTCCTGCGTGGGGGCATGATCGGTTTCCTTTGCGGTTGTCAGCCGGGGCATTCGGTGCGGGGGTCGTTGCCGAGGGCGGTGAAGGCGTTGGCGACGGCCTTTCCGAGGTCCGAGGCCGGGTCGATGCCGGTGATCTGCCGGAGGGTGGCGTCAAAGCCCTGGTCGCGGAGCTGCTTCTGGACGCCGACGGCGACCGGGTCCTCAGCCGGGTCGAAGCGCAGGGCGGCGGCGATGCCCCAGGCGAGGTGGGTGGGCACGGCGCCGGTCTTGAGGGCGAGGTTGGCGGCGCCGACGAGGCGGTCGGCGGGGTGGAGTTTGCGGACCGGGTCACGGCCGAGGCGGAAGATGGTATCGGCGAGGACGCGGTTGGCGAAGCGTTTGAGGAGGTCGCTGACGTGGTCCTCGAGCCACTGTCGGGGGCAGCCGTAGGCGGCGACGATGCCGCCGACGCTTTCGGCGAGGCCGCGGTCGAGGAGGCGGTGCACGGCCGGGTTGGCGAGGGCCTCGTAGCCGTACTCATGGCCATGGAGGTAGCCGGTGTAGGCCAGGAGAGCATGGCCGCAGTTGTGGATGTAGAGCTTGCGGGCGGTGAAGAGGGCGAAGTTGCTCTCGGCGGTCATGGCGGTGATGGCGGGTATCTCGCCGCGGAAGCCCTGGCGGTCGACGGGGAGTTCCTTGTAGGGCTCGACGCGGATAAAGCTGACGTCCTTGGCGCGCATTTCGGGCGTGGGCATGGGTACCATGCGTCCGATGACCGTATCGACGAAGCCGACGGCCTTCTCGAGGTAGCCGTGGCTGGCGGCATCGAGCTGGGCCTTGACGAGGTCGCGGGTGGTCTGTGCGGCGCCCTTGAGGTTCTCGCAGATGATGATGTTCAAGGGCGGTGCAGCCTGGGCGGCGCGGCGGGCGATGCCGCGGGCGAGGCCGGGGGCGATGAACTTCAGGGCGCCGGCGCCGACGGCGGTGGCGCCGATATCGGCGTTGGCGACGGCGGCGGCCACGGCCTCGAGGTCGCTGCCATGGATGGCCTGTACGGGCCCGATGCGCAGGTCGCGCACATCCTCATTAAAGACGGTCTGGAGGTGATAGGATCCATCGCGGTTGAGGGCGGCGACGAGGTCCTTGTCGACGTCGACGAAGGTGACCCTGTAGTCCGACTCGCTGAAGAGCTGTCCGATGAAGCCGCGGCCGATGTTGCCGGCGCCGAAGATCACAGCCTGACGCGTCATGATGTCTGAACCTGCTTTGGCGGTGGGGGCGTCCCGAGCCCATCCCGGGGCGTGGGTTCGGGTGCCTGGCCGGTCCCGTGGGCGGCCGCTGCTGCCGGGAGGTCCCGTCGCGGCCGGAGCGGGGGCCGCGGCCCGCGATCCTGAACACCACGCCAATATGGCGCCGTGGCGGCCCGGCCGCAACGCCGCAGGGCGGCGGCGGTGGCTGCGCCGGGTCGGGGGTCGGGGGGTCGGGGGCGTTCGGCGTTCGGTGTTCGGCGTTCGACGTTCGACGTTCGGCGTTCGGCGTTCGGCGTTGAGTCCGCTCTAAAGCATGGTCCTCGTCCTCAGCGCAGCGGTCC
>JAAYZO010000272.1 GCA_012514865.1 Lentisphaerota bacterium
CCCCCGCCCGGCTCGCCGAGCAGCAGGTCCTGCTGACCGTCCCCGCCTCGTTTGACGACGTGGCGCGGCAACTGACGGTCTAGGCCGCGCGTCGGGCCGGCCTGGCGCACCTGACCCTGATTGAGGAGCCCCTCGCGGCCTTCTATGCCTGGCTGGCCGAGAATGAGGACGCGTGGTCGGCGACGCTGCAGCCCGGCCAGACGGTCCTCGTTGTCGATGTCGGCGGCGGCACCACCGACTTCTCGCTGGTCGCCATCGAGTCCGGCCCGACCCTGCGCCGCACCGCCGTGGGCGACCACCTCCTCCTCGGCGGCGACAACATGGACATGGCCCTGGCGCGGCGCGCCGAGAAGGCCTGGGGCAAGCCCCTGCCAACCCGTCAGTGGTTCCAGCTCTGCCAGCTCTGCCGGCGCGCCAAGGAGGCCCTCCTGGCGGCGGACGGCCCGGACCGCTTCGAGGTCGCGGTCAGCGCCCCGGGCAGCGGTGTGGTTGCCGGCATGAAGACCTTCAACTTCACGCGTGACGAGGTCTGGGAGCTGGTCCTGGATGGCTTCTTCCCGTCGCTGGACGCCGACAGTCCGCCGCCCGAGCGCCGCCGCGGCATCCAAGAGATGGGCCTGCCCTACGCGGCCGACCCGGCGATCACCCGCCACCTCCTGCAGTTCCTGCGCGATGCCGCGCCCCTGGTTGGCGCCCCGGCCGGTCAGCCGCTGCGCCCGGACGCCATCCTCTACAATGGCGGCGCTCTGCTGCCGGCGCCTCTGCGCGAACGCCTCAGCGCCACGGTCGGCCGCTGGCATGGCACCGGGCCGGTGAGGGAACTCCCCGCCGTCGACCTGAATCTCGCCGTGGCCCGGGGGGCGGCCTACTACGGCCTGGTTCGGCGCGGCCAGGGCGTGGCCGTGCGTGGCGGCCTGGCCCGTGCCTACTACCTCCAGACCGACAGCGGCGGCCAGCCCGGGTGGCTCTGCGTGGTGCCGCGCGACAGCCTCGAGGGCGTCCCGCATACCCTCAGCGACCGGCGTTTCATGGTCCGGACCAACCAGCCGGTGCGCTTCCCGCTCGCCTGCAGCGCCACCCGCCTCGGCGATGCCGCCGGCGACCTCCTGTCCGGCCAGGCCGACCTGGCGCCGTTGGCGCCGCTGCATACGGTCCTGCGCTATGGGCGGCGCGGGCAGGAGGCGGTGGCGGTGAGCCTGTCGGCGGAGCTGAATGCCGTCGGCACCCTCGACCTCTGGCTCCAGAGCTGCGACAGTCCGCACCGCTTTCCCCTCGTGTTCGACCTTCGCAGCGACCACGCCGCCGCGCCGGGGCTGTCGCCGACCCTTGACGAGGCCGCCCAGGCGGCCGCCGAGGCCTGTCTGCAGGATGTCTTCGCCGGTTCCGGCGACCCGCAGGCGCTGTTCCGAGGGCTTGAGGACGCCCTCGGCCTGCCGCGCGACGAGTGGCCCCTGCCCGTGCTGCGCCGCCTCGGCGACCGCCTCATCGGTCTGCTCGAGGGGGCTCATCGCACCCCGCGCCACGAAGCCCGCTGGCTGAATCTGACCGGTTTCTGCCTGCGCCCCGGCTTCGGCGCCCCGGGTGACGAGTGGCGCGTCGGCGAGCTCTGGAAGCTCTCGCATCGCGGCCCGCGCGCGGCCGGGCAGCCGCAGGTCGCCGCCGAGTGGTGGGTCCTCTGGCGGCGCCTGGCCGGCGGGCTGCGCCTGGGCCAGCAGTTGCAGATCGCGAACCCCCTCGTACGCGAGCTGGTGCCGCGTCCCGGCGAGCCCCTCCCCGGCGGTCGGCGGCCGAGCCAGGACCTCGTCGAGCGCTGGCGCTGTCTCGGCTCCCTGGAACGCCTCCCGATCGAGACCAAGCAGCGCCTCGTGGACGCCATCCTGGCCGCGCCCGGGCGACTTCCCGACCACCTCTACTGGGTCGTCGGCCGACTCGGCGCACGGCGGCTCTTCCATGGGCCTGCCGATGCGGTCCTGCCCGCCGAGGCCGCTGCCGCCAGCCTGAAGAGACTCCTCGACCGATCCCGCCGCGAGGGCCTCCCGCGCGCCGCCGTCTTCGCCGCCGCCAGCCTGGCGCGCTGGTCGGGGATCCGCAGCCTCGACCTCTCCGCCGAGTTCCGTCAGGCGGTCCACGACCTCCTGCGCGAGGGCGAGGCTCCCGAGAGCTGGCAGGCCCTGCTGACGCAGACGGCCGACAGCGACGCCGAGGTCACCGCCCGCATCGTCGGCGATCGATTGCCCCTGGGTCTGACCCTCGCCGACGAGCCGCCCGATGCGGCCGCCGGGTGACCGCCGCAGTTGAATCCGCGGCCGGACGGCAATACGTTGCAGGTGACGTCAGCCGCATCACGCCGCACGCCGCAGAAGGTCCATGATGACGAACGACAGCGATACGGCCGGACCGGCCTGGTTCACCATCCATGAGGCGGCCGCCTACCTCCAGGTCGGCGAGCCGACCCTCTACCGCTGGATGCGCGACGGCCGTATCACCTACCGCAAGGTCGGCGATTCGACGCGCTTCCTCAAGGAGGACCTCGAGGCGGTCATCGAGGTCTTTCCGAGCCGCCGGGATGTCTCCCATGTCGCCGCCTTCTGCCCGGCCTGCCATCACCCGGAGATGGTGTCGGGCGATCTCCGTACCACCGGCGCCGTGTCGTTCTACCCGAGCCAGACGCGCTTCTGGACTCTGAAGGACAGCGCCGTCACGGTCGCGGCATCGATGTGCACGCGCTGCGGCCATGTCGCCATCCACGGCGACGTCGCCAAGCTGCAGGCCATCCGCGCCCAGCCGGCGGAGCCTGCACCCGCAGCCGGTGCGGAGACGGCGCGAGACTGAGAGAATGAGCGAGGGAGGGAACCCGGTGACGACGACACAGCGATGCCTTGCCCTGCTCCTGGCCGCGACGGCGCTGGCCGGGACAACCACGGGGCTGCGCGCCCAGAATCCGCGCCTTAACCTCCTTAAGAACTCGGGCTTCGAGCAGGTCGCCCATGGCGCCCCGGTGGACTGGACGCTGTCCTCCGCCGCGGCCAGCCTCAGCGGCGAGCGCGTCCGCTCCGGCCGGCAGGCCCTGAAGCTGGTCGACCCGGACGCGACGCAGAGCGTCTCGGCGCGCAGTCCGGTCTTCTCGGTGATCCCCAAGCGCGAGTACTTCCTGCGCGGCTGGGCCTACCTGGAGCCCGGCACGGAGAGCCCCAAGCCCCTGGGCGTCTACCTCTGGTCGCTCGACGCCCAGGGCAAGGAAATCCGCGGCCCCGGCGGACGCCAGTCCTCGATCAGCCCGCGGCTCATGCCGGGACGATGGGTGCACTTCTTCCAGCCGATGACCCTCTTCGAGAATGCCGTCAAGATGAGGGTGGTGCTGCATACCTTCAGCACCACCTCCGGCACGGTCTATGTCGACGACGTGGAACTCCTGGAGTGCTTCCCGGGCGTCTTCGGCGAGGCCGTCGCCTGGCAGGGCGGCAGCCCGGACCACCTCCTGACGCAGTCGGCCGAGTACTCGGTGCGCTGGAGCTGCGCCGACGCCGACCAGCTCAACCGGGTCTTCGAGCCGCCGCTGGACTGGTCCGGCTTCAACGGCGTCTCGCTCTGGCTGCACTCGAACATGGCCGCCGGGAATGCCGTGGTCCTCGTCTTCGCCTCCGAGAATACCACGACGGAAGGCCCGGACTACTACTCCACGAAGATCCCCATCGACTGGACCGGATGGCGCCAGTTCGTCCTCGCATTCAAGGACCTCGCCGTCTCACGCAAGCCGCTGGGATGGAACAAAATCGGCCGCATCTACCTGGCCTCGAAGGGCTATAATCTGACGTACCATCCCGACGTCGTCCTGCACCTCGAGAACCTCAAGCCGGTGAATCTCTCGCAGTGAGGGGTTCCCGCGCGGCATAGCGCGTCGGGAGTGCTCTCAAGGGTTCGCTGCGGCCTCATCCAGGCCGCAGCGCCGGCGCAGGTCCTCGATGGTCACCGAGGCCTCTTCCCAGTCGGCCATGGCGGTTTCGAGGTCCTTGCCGATCTCGGCGAGGCGCCGGTTGATGGCCGCGAAGTCGGTGCCCGGGCGCGCCTCCTGGAGGCGTTCGTAGAGGCCGGCCTGCTCGCTCTCCAAGGCCGCGGAGTGCTCCTCGGCGTGCCGGATGCGCTCCTCGAGGGGCCGGCGCAGGCGCGCGAACTCCTGGCGCTGGCGGGCCTCCTCGCGGCGCTGCGTGCGGCGGTCATCTCGGCCGGACGCCGCCTCGGACGGCGCCGCGGTCTCGGCCGGCGCGGCCGCCTCGGCGGCCAGCTTCTCGCGGTAGTAGTCGTAGGTGCCGTAGTACTTGCGCACGCCGGACGGGGTCACAGCATAGATCGAGGTCGCCACCTGACGGATGAACTCGATGTCGTGACTGACCAGGCAGAGGGTGCCCGGATACTCACGCAGGGCCTTCTCCAAGGCCTCGCGGGCGTGGATGTCCAGGTGCGTCGTCGGCTCATCGAGCAGGAGCAGATTCAGGGGCTGCAGGAGCAGCCTGGCGAGGGCCAGGCGGACCTTCTCGCCGCCGCTCAGGACCTGGACACGCTTGTCGATCGCGTCGCCGCTGAAGCCGAAGCCCCCGAGGAGGTCGCGCACATCGCCGTCGGAACGCCCGACCGCGGCCTCGCGGGCGGTCTCGTAGACGGTCTTGTCCGGACTCATCACCTCGGCGAAGTCCTGGGATTGGTAGCCGACCTCGACGTGGTGCCCGACGACGCGGCGCCCCTGGCTGAGGGGCATCTTCCCGGCGAGCAGCCGCAGCAGGGTCGTCTTGCCCAGGCCGTTCAGGCCGACGACGCCGGCCTTATCGCCGCGCTCGAGCCGCAGGTCGAGGTCGCGGAAGATCCAGCGTGTGCCGTCATAGCTGAAGCCGGCCTCCTCGAGGCGGAGGACCTCGGCGGCGCAGGGCGGCGGCGGCGGGATGCGGATGCGCGGCGCCGCAATCGGCGGCGGCGGGGCTTCGACCTCCTCGAGCCGCTCGAGCATCTTCAGGCGGCTCTGCGCCTGCGCCGCCTTCGTCGCCTTGCTGCGGAAACGCTCCACGAAGCGCTCGATCTGGTCACGGCGACGATCGTGGTTCTTTTTCGCCGCCAGGAGGTGCTCGTGGCGCACCTCACGCTGGACCATGTAGGTCTGGTAGTTGCCCGGATAGCGCGTCACCTGCCCCCCCATGACCTCCAGGGTGGTGCTGGTCAGCGAATTCAGCAGGTAGCGGTCATGCGAGACCAGCAGGAGGGTCCCGGAGAAGGCCTTGAGGTAATCGCGCAGCCACTCGACGGCCGGGACGTCGAGGTAGTTGGTGGGCTCGTCCAGGAGCAGGATATCGGGCTGGGCCACGAGCACGCGCGCCAGCTCGGCGCGGATCTGCCAGCCGCCGCTGAACGAGCGGAAGAGCCGGGTCAGGCCGTCGACCGGGAAGCCCAGGCCGGTCAGCGTGGCCTCGGCGCGGCTGCGCAAGGTGTACCCGCCGCTGTGCTCGAAGTCGGTCTGCAGCTCGCCCAGGCGACGCAGGAGGCGGGCCCGCTCGTCCGCTGAGGCCGAGGGCAGCGCCGCCTCGATCGACAGGATGGCCGACTGCGTGTCGCGCACCGCCGGAAGCGCATTCTCGACGTAGTCGATGAGGCTGTCGTCGCGGCGGTAGGCGTTGAGCTGCTGACGCACATAGCCGATGGACAGGCTCGAGGGTACCGTGACCTCGCCACGCTCGGGCTCCAGGTGCCGGCAGATCAGCTCGAAGATGGTGCTCTTGCCGGCGCCGTTGGGCCCGACGATGCCGACCCGGTCGCCCGGGTAGACCGTGAACGAGGCCGCCACCAGGACATCCTGCGTGCCGAACGACTTGCGGACTGACTGGAATTGGATCATGAAAGACCACAGGCCGCGCGGCCAAAGCCGGCAGGCTGGTTACACGCCTTCTCATCGGGACTCGCGCCGCACCGCGACGGCCGCGGCCGCAACGCCGTCAGACGGCAGGGGCGCCGCCGTGACGACAGGCCACTCCAGCGCCTCGGCGACGCTTGCTTTCGGCTCGGGACAGACCATGATAATGTGTTGCCGGATGCGGGCGCCGACAACCCCGCCCCAGCCAAATCCGCGGCGGCGCGGTCACTGGCCCGCGACGGCCGGTGACGACGCCGAGCCAAGCCGCACCGATCCGAGGAAGAGCCCCCAGGCCACCATGCCTCACGATCCGCACACCGACAAGGCCCCGCCAACGCGCTCTGAAGACGACTGGATCGGCGCCGGGAGCATCCTCCACGCCGCCGGATCGGTGGCCAACGCCGACACCTACCTCGTCGACTGGGAAGGCCGCACCGCCGTCCTCAAGACCTTCCGGCGCCGGCCCTGGCTGATGCGGGTGCTGTTCACCCGCTGGACCCTCGCGCACGAAGTGGCCGTCATGCAGGCTCTGGACGACGTCCCCGGCGTCCCGCGCATCCTCGGGCGACTTGGCAAGGACTCGTTCGTCATGGAGTACGTGCGCGGTGCCGGGCCCCTGCAGAGCCACCGCCAGGTGCCGCCGGAGCGCTACCCGCCCCGCGAGTTCTTCATCCGGCTGCGCGAGATGGTCCTGGACATGCACCGACGCGGCGTCAGCCACGGCGACATGCGTCGGCGCAACATCATGCAGGGCGACGACGGTCGGCCCTACCTGATCGACTTCGCCACCGCGGTGATTGCCGACGGCCCGTTGCGGCCGCTGCGGCGCCGCCTGATGACGTGGTTTGCGCAGGCCGACCGCTTCGCCCTGGCCAAGCTCATCGATTCCTACTACCCGGACCTCGTCAGCGCCGACGAACGGCGGCGCCTCACCGAGTTGCCGTGGTACCTCCGCGCCGGGCGCTTCCTCCGTCAGCGCGTCTACCGGCCATTCATCAAGCAGAAACGCTGGCGTGAGCGCTGGCAGTCCTGGCGCGGCCGCGACTCGAGCCAGGCCTGACGCAGGCGCGCCATCCGCCCCCCGCGGATGATCCCGGAGGAGGTGCCATCCGCATCCTGCGGATGATCCCGGCCGACCGATGGCCGCCCGTGCCACCGTCGCGGCGGCGCGGCGCGGGTGTCTCAGGCCCCGGTTTCGGCCGGGTCGCCGAGGACCTCGCGCAGGGCCGCGAGGTCGATCGGCCCGGCGCGCAGGAGCCGCCAGGAGTCCGGAGCGCTGACATCGACGACGGTCGAGGCCTGGCCGCCCGCGACGACCGGGCCGCCGTCGACCAGCAGATCCGGCGCCTCGAGGAGCTCGGCCACCGCCGCCGTCGCGTCCAGGGCCGGCGGCTGGCCGGCCCGGTTGGCGCTGCTGGCGGCCAGGGGCCCGCCGGCCGACTGTAGCAGCGCCTGCACGAAGGCATGCCGCGGCAGGCGCAGGCCGATGCTCCCGCCGTCGGCCGTCGCCCCGACCGCGGTCAGCGCTCCCGGCCAGAAGGCCGCCGCCAGACGCCGCAGACGCACGTCGACCACCAGACCCGCCGCAGCCGCGGCGTCCAGGCTCTCGGCGAGCATCTGGAGGTGCTTCTCAGGCGAGCGCCCCTTCATGCGAATGAGGCGTTGCCGCGCCGCGGGGCAGTCCCATCGGCACATCAGGCCGTAGACGGTCTCGGTGGGCGCGGCGATCACGCCGCCCGCCGCCAGGATGGCGCCGGCCCGCGCGGCCGCCGCCGCGGCGCCGTCGCCCGCGCAGGAGAGTCGTGGTATGGACATGGCCTAAGCACCCCGTCAGCATTCCGTCCCGAAGAGCGGCCGCAGACGCGCTGCCGCGGGACCGCCCCGGACTATAGCCCCACGACGGCCCGGCCGCACGGGATGCGCCGACGCCGGAGCGCCGCGCCGACTTGGCGACGGCGCCCACCGCGGCCATAGTGACAGCCGACAGCCGGACGCGGTGGCCGGCGTGAGGCCTATTCCTTAATGACGAGAGCATCACCATGGTGAACGGCTCCTACGGCTGCGCAGTCTGGGGGTGCGGCTGGGTCGCCAGCGGCCACATCCGCGCCTACCTGAAGAACCCGTCCTGTCGGCTGGTGGCGATCGGCAGCCGGCGTCGCGAGAGCGCCGAGCGCAAGCTGGCCGAGTTCGGCATCCAGGCGGATATCCACACCGACTTCGCGCGGCTTCTCGAGGATGACCGCGTGGACATCATCTCGTTGTGCACGCCGAACGACCTCCATGCCGAGGAGACCATCCAGGCGGCCCGGGCCGGCAAACACATCTTCATCGAGAAGCCGGTCGCCATCGACGCCGAGAGCCTGCAGAGCATGACCGCGGCGGTGCGCCAGGCCGGCGTTCGCACCATGGTCGGCTTCGTCCTGCGCTTCAATCCCCTCGTCAACCTGCAGCGCCGCCTCGTCGCCGAGGGCGAGCTCGGACGCGTCTTCATGCTCAATGTCGACTACTGGTTCGGCCGCGAGCGCCTCGGGTGGATGCGCGAACAACACCGCGCCGGCGGCGCCTTCATCCTGGCCGGATGCCACTCGGTCGACATGGCACGCTATGTCATCGGCGCCGACATCGTCGAGGTGCGCGGTGCCGGAGTGCGGGTCGGCAGCCACTACGACTACGCGCCGGTGGAGAGCGCCCAGGTCACCTTCGCCAACGGCGCCATCGGGGTCTTCACCTGCGTGCTCGAGGGCTGCAGCCCGTACACCGCCAACCTGGCCGTCCTGGGCGAACGCGGCACCATCCGCAACGACCAGTTCTTCCTGAAGCGCTTCCAGGGCCAGGCCGACTACTTCACCCTCGACACCGGCGTCGCCAAGAGCGGCGACATCTACAGCCACCCGTTCCCGGCCATGGTCGACCACTTCGTCGCCTGCATCCGTGACGGCCGCGAATCGCCGCACAACCTCGCCGACGCGGTCAACGCGCACCTCGCCTGCATCGGCATCTGCCGGAGCGCCGCCGACGGCGGCAGGAGCCTGCGCATCGCCGGCGAGAGCCTGCAGTAGCGCCCTCGGGCGGCCGGGGCGGGAGACGCCACCCGGCTCGCGGCGCCTGCCGGGTCCACCTGCACCCCCACGCTCCCCTGCCCCGTTCCCCGGCCCTTCGGCCTCGCGCGTGGCCGTTGCCCGTCCTTTGGCTCAGCGCGGCCACTCCCAGCGGACGAGTCGGACACCGGAGACGAAGGTGATGCCGTCGGCGTTCATGACCCAGCCGGCATGGACGCCGTCCTTCCAGCGCGCCGGCTGCGTCACCGTCATCGTCGTCGGGTCGATCTGCAGGACGCCCCGCCGGGTCAGGCCGTAGATCTGGCCATCCGAGTGCCGTCCGAGGGCCACCGGGATGACGCCGCCGAACGGTATGCGGCGGTGGTCCAGCCAGCGCGCCTCGGCGATGTCCCAGACCGAGAGGGTCTGCGAGGGCGCCGTCACGACGAAGACCCTGCCCTCGGCGACGGCCATGGCCACGGTGCAGGTGTCGCCGGCGACGGCGACCCCCTGGTGCCGCAGTGCCTTCGCGACCGGGTCCCAGGCAAAGAAGACGGCCTCCTTCTCGCTGGGGCTCGTCCCGCCGCCGCCGGCGATGTCGCTGCCGCCGAAGACCATCCCCGAGATCGGGTCGTAGGCCAGCGCGCTGATGGACTGGTTGCGGATGAGGTGCCGGTAGCTCTCGACGACCTTACCGGCGCGCGGGTCGAAGACGCCCATAGCGCCGCCGAGTTCGCCGTAGTCGGCGTAGCTGCCGACGTAGAGATTCCGGTCCGGCCCGACGATGACGGCGCGCGGGCGCAGGTGACCGTCGCCCATGGTGCCGAAGTTGCGCGGGTTGTTCTCGGGTCCATCGCCGAAGGCCCACGGCCGCGTCGGGTCATAGCTGGAGACATAGGCCTGCGGGTAGGCGAAGGTCCAGAGGATGCCATCGAGGCTGCAGAGGCTGTAGAGCTCGCCGCCGGCCCGACTGGGGTTGGGCAGGACCTCATGCCGACCGGTGCGCGGGTCGGTGCGGAAGAGCCACAGCGGCAGCATCGTCGACCCGTAGATACAGCCATCCGGTCCATCCCCGATGACGAAGGGCTGCATACCGGCGCTGGTGTAGGAGAAGCGGCCCTCGCTGATCGCCCGAGTTTTCGGGTGGATGAGTCGCCAGGTGCCCTCGGCGGTGACCTCGACGAGCTGGCGGCCATCGACGAGTGCGGGGGTCTCGGCCGGCGGCAGGTCCGCCTCGGCGATCGGCTCGGCCTGACCGGCGACGAGGCGGTACCACGCGCCGCCGTCCTGCTGGTAGGCGTGGCCATCGGTGCCCTTGCGGAAGCGCCCCCAGCCGCCCTTGGCCAGTTCGGGCACCGGCACCCCGGCCCGCGCCGCCGGTCGTGAGGAGCGGTGCTGGCCGGTGCGGGGGTCGAGGGCGACGTAGTCCGGCTCGGTGGTGCCGACGGCGGTGTAGACCCAGCCGTCCTTGCCGACGACGATCGGCCGGGTGTACTGCTGGCCGGCGCGCAGGGTGCCATAGTCGCGACGTTCGCCGGTGCGGGTGTTGTAGGCGACGACCTTGCCATTGCCGTAGGTGCAGCCGTAGATGCAGTCGTCGCCCTCGCCGGCCGCGAGACTCCAGAGGTAGGTCTCGCTCTCGGCCATCTTGCCGAGGTCGACCAGGCCGTCCTCGGGCCGGCGCGGATCGAACCTGAGGAGCAGCCCGCCCTGGGCGGCGTCGCCGGCGGTGCCGATGTAGAGGCAGCGGTCCGGGCCGACCACGAGGCCCCACGGGTGCGTCCCGCGGGCGGCATTGAACTGGCGAGCGGTGCCGGAGAACGGGTCGATCTGCACCAGGAAGACCGGCGCGGCGTTCTGCGTGAAGACCGCGTAGATCA
>JAAYZO010000036.1 GCA_012514865.1 Lentisphaerota bacterium
GCCCGAGGCCCGACGCCCGGTAGAGCCGACACTCGACCCCCGACACCCGACCCCCGCGGCCCGTGGCCCGACCCCGTGCCCGAAGATCGTGTCCGTGTCCGTCCGTGCCCGTCCGTACTACTATCCGTCGTAAACTTGCTTTTCTGGCAAGTTTTCGACTGCGGACGCCCGACGCCCGAGGCCCGACGCCCGGTAGAGCCGACACTCGACCCTCGACCCTCGACCCTCGACACCCGACCCTCGACACTTTGGGTTGCGGGCAGAGCCCGCGCTGGGTTCGTCCGTGGCGGTCGGTGTCGGTCCGTGTCTTGAGCCGAAGGGCCGGTGGTGCCGGCATGGGATTGCCGCGCCCGGGTGCTATACTGGGTGCCGGGACATCACGACAGCGCCAGCCATCGACGTGCGTCGGCAGGAGCCAGGACTGCCCGCTTTCATTCATGAGTAAGGTGCGAGCATGACGACCGAGACCGATCCCGAACGCAATCTCGGCGAGCAGCCGCTCGCCCGCATCATGGCGGCGGCGGGCCTCACGGCGCACGACCTGGTCGCCGCCTCCACCGAACAGATCACCCACAAGATGGTCTCCCGGGCCTGCAAGGGCCGACGGCTGACACCGCATGTCCAGGTCAAGATCCGCAACGCCCTGGCCAAGGCCGCCGGCCGCGAGTACGCCTTGGCGGAGCTGTTCACGTACTAGCCCGGATCATCCGCGAAGCGCGGGTGCTTCGCTCACGATCCACGTGCGCCGCGCTACGCGGCGGCGCAGGTTTCGACGCGACGCGCGTCGAAGCCCGAAGGGTGACCTGTTCAAGAGCCGCCGTGCGGCGCGTGAATAGGTCAGGCTGGAGGTCGGCACAATCGGTCGCGACGAGGAGAGAGGCTGTCATGAAGAAGGTCATGCTGATCGGGGATTCGATCCGGCTGGGGTATCAGGCGCGGGTGACGGCGCTGCTCAAGGACCGGGCGACGGTGACCGGGCCGCAGGACAACTGCCGGTTCTCTGCCTACACGCTGTTCTGCCTGTCGCAGTGGGTCGTCGAGGATGACGTCGATGTGATCCAGTGGAACAACGGTCAATGGGATGTCTGCTTCATGCCGGACGGCCGGATACACACGCCCCTGGCCGAGTACTGCGACCTCCAACAGCGCATCGCCGGCATCCTCCTGCAGAAGGCCCGGCGGGTGATCTTCGCGACCACGACGCCGGTCTGGCCCGAGCACTTCACCAGCGCGGCCAGGAATCCGCGCCGCAACGAGGACATCCGCGAGTACAACCGCGCTGCCGCCGAGGTGCTCAGCCCCATGGGCGTGGCCATCAACGACCTCCATGCGCTGCTTGCCGGGGACGTGAAGCAGTACATCTCCGCCGACATGGTCCACCTCACCGACGCCGGCAATGACCTCTGCGCCGCTCGTGTCGCGGCGACGGTCGCCGGCTGACCCGGGGGCAGTCGCGACGCACGATGGCGTCGCTCACAGTCCACGTGCGCCGCACTACGCCGCGGCGCACGTCCCGGCGCACATGGCTCTGTGCCGCCGGCCTACGGCTGGCCATCCCGGCCTCGACGGCCCGGCGCGGGCGGCATCGGCTGTGTACGGGCCAGGGTCAGGAAGGCGCGCAGGTAGTCGACGTCGCCGTCGGCCTCACGGATACCCAGGAAGATCTGCTTGGCCACACCGGACGCCCCGAGGCGCACCGGGAAGACCGCGAACCTCTCCGCGTTTTCCTCGACCAGCCAGCGGGGCAGGGCGGCGACGCCGCGGCCGCTGGCGACCATCTGCAGCATGATGTCGGTGGTCTCAATGAACTTCTGCCGGGCGGGGCTGATCCCGGCAGGCGTGAGGAAACGCGTGTAGATGTCGAGGCGGTCCTTCTCGACCGGGTAGGTGATCAGGGTCTCTCCGGAGAGCTGTTCGGGCTGCGCAAGGGTGGCGTGGCGCAGGGGATGCCGCGGACCGACGACCAGCACCTGTTCATAGTCAAAGACCGGCTCGAAGCGCAGGCCCTTCTTGAAGAGCGGATCCGGGGTCACTAGGAGGTCGATGTCGTAGCTGAACAGGGCGCCGATGCCCCCGAACTGGAACTCCTGTTTCACATCCAGATCGACGGCGGGCCAGGCGGCCAGGTAGGGCGCGGCGATCTTCAGCAGCCACTGGGTGCA
>JAAYZO010000273.1 GCA_012514865.1 Lentisphaerota bacterium
CCTGATCCTGGCGCTGGTGACGATCATCGGCATCGCCGCGATCGGCACCAGCACTTCGGAACGGCGCACGGCAACCAATTTCATGCTCTACGAGAGGGTCTTCTACACCGCCGAGGCCGGTCTGGCGCATGTCAAAGAGGCCTTCAAAAACACCCTGCGGACACCGGCCTACATCTCCGTGATGGCCCTTACCGGAAAGCCGGACTGGACCTTCGCCCTGCACGGCGCCACGAACACCACCTACGGCGGGGGGGTCACCTGGATCGCCGACCAGCCCATCGACGGCAACGCCTACACGATCACCGTGTGGGACAACGATGACGGCGACGGCGACCCGGCCCATGACGCCGACGGCCTGATTTTCATCCGGTCGGACGCGACCGGGCCCCAAAATTCGAGCTGCAGCATCGAGACCCTGGTGACCGCCACGGCCACCAGCGACCCGATCCACGGCTACAACGCCCAGGAAGGCGGCGGGTCCGGCAAGAACTTCACCTCCAACGACGCCGGGGCGATCCATTTCGGCGCGCCGGGGTTTGGATTGAGATCGCTGCACGTCGGCGGCTGAAGCGCCGCCTCACGGCGTGGCCAGCGTCATGGACGACAACGCCAGCCATGTTGACAAGCAACCCACCTCCAGCGCTGACGGATCAAGGTGACGCGCGGGGCGTCGCGATCCCGTTGGAGGCCATCCATCAGGAGGAAGCCCATGGACGCCGTCGGTCTTGACCGGTGTCGGATGCAGTTGAGCCTGAGGTCGCCGTCCCTTTGTCTTCTGGGCGTGCTCTGCGCCCTCGTTTTCCTGGCGGCGCCTGCGGAGGCCTCCTACAGCTACCGCAAGGCCATCACCATCCATGCCTCCCGGGTGGGCGGCAGCCTCTCCGACTTTCCGGTGCTGGTGGCGATCAGCTCCGACAGCCAGCTCCGGAGCGTGGCCAACGGCGGGCATGTTCAGAACAGCAACGGCTACGATATCGTCTTTCGCGCCGCCGACGGCACCACGCCTCTTCCCCACGAAATCGAGAGCTACTACCCCCTCACCGGCCAGCTGACCGCCTGGGTGAAGGTCCCGGCCCTGTCGTCATCCGCGGATACGGTCATTTATATGTACTACGGCGACAGCGGCATCACGAGCCTGCAGGAAAACCCGGCCGCCGTCTGGGACTCCACCTACAAGGGGGTCTGGCACCTCAACAACTCGTTCAGCGACAGCACCGGCACGGGCAACAACGCCAGCAACAGCGGCACCACCGACATTTCGGGCCGGTTCGCCCAGGGGCGCGATTTCGACGGCACTTCCAACTACGTGTCCACGTCGAGCACCGAGCTCAAGACCGCCGAGGCCTTCACCATCAGCCTCTGGTTCAAGGCGGACACCACCAGCTTCGCGCGTCACCTGGTCTGGCAAGGGGAAAGCGGCGGCAACGGCTGGGGCGGCGAACAGGAGATGCACCTCACGCTGGGCAACCGGAACGGCGGCACGAGCTACAACAACTACCTCACCTTTCTTCTCGGGAGGAGCGAGGCCAGCGCCGGCAACCCGTTGAGCGTCAGCACCGCCTTTTCGAATACCAGCAACTGGCACCACGCGGCCGTGGTGGTCAGCGGCATGGGCAGTTCGCCCTCGGCGACCCTCTACCTCGACGGCGCCGCCAGGGGCTCCGATACGGGCACGACCTCCGACACCTCCCGCACCAGCTGGAATACGGGGTTCCGGCTCGGACGGCCTTCGGCCGCGGAACGCTACTTCAACGGCCGGATGGACGAAGTGCGCATCGCCACCACCAACCGCCCGGCCGCCTGGATAACGACCGAGTACAACAACCAGAGCTCCCCGGACACTTTCTACGGCATCGGCGCCGAGGAGGCCATCGCCGCGCCGGTGTACTATCAGATCACGGCCATCGCCGGGACGAACGGCAGCATCGCTCCCAGCGGAATTTCGATGGTGGAAAGCGGCACCGGCAAGACCTTTGCCGTGACCCCGGCCAGCGGCTACAAGGTCAGCGAGGTGCTGGTGGACGGCGCGGCGGTGACCCTGACCGACGGCCAGTACACCTTCACCAACGTGAACCGGGACCACGAGATCTCGGTTTCGTTCGTGCCGCTCAACACCGGGGTCGTCGTGCCCCCGCCGAGCGGCCTGATCCCCGGCTGCGCCATGAACATCAGCGCCAACTACAGCGCCACCGGCTTCGACGCGGCGGATTTCAACCTGATCAGCGTAGGAGTGACCGCCGACAAGAAGCTGTACCTGGACACCGGCTACTACGCCATCAACCCGGAGAGCATCGTCATCCCCTTCACCCAGGAGGTTGCGGCGACCTTCTTCTACGAGGGCGCCGGCTACACCCTGAACGACTTCGGCTGGATGCTGGCGAGCGAAGGCATCACCGGGACCAAACATGAAATCTACGCCAACATCAACGACAACAACAACGACGGCATCCTCGACAACCGCGCCAGCTGGCCGGAAGCCGCCACCCAGGGCGTGTTCGTCAACCGCGTCAACCTGGGCACCTTCGCGGCCGGCACCGAGATCGTCTTTTACCTGCACATCAATTCGGACAACCCCAACGACAGCAACTACGTTTACACCAAGAAGGCCTGGAACCCGGACGTCTACACCGGCGGGTGCACCGACGCCACCTTCACCAAGATCTACAACCTGGGGCTGCCCAACAGCACCGAAGGCACCTGCCATGTCACCAGCAACTGGATGATGGCCGATGCCTTGACCCGCATGAACACGGTTTTCGGCCTGGACTTCTCGGGCGCCCAGACGAGCATGCCGATCACGCGCAACCAGAAGTTCCCCCACGCCCTGGTCGGCGTCCCGGTCAACAAACCCAACGAGTGGATCCTCGGCTGGGAGGACCTCCTGGGCGGCGGCGACACCGACCACAACGACATGATCTTCCACATCGAGCGGCGCACGGGGGGCCAGTCGCTCTTGAGGCAGGCGATCACGCCCGTCAATGCGGGCGACTACTTCACCGGCGTGACGCTCACGGTCTTCGACAACCTGACCTGCGCCGGCAAGACCGACATCGTCTATTTCGTCTCGGTCGACAACGGCGCCAACTGGGTGGAGGTCACCACCTGGGACGAAATCTGGGAGATCGACAGCGGCAAGAACCCTTTGCAGAAGCTCACGACCTGGACCCCGGGGACCCCCGCCCTGACGCGGCGCAACGTCCGCATCGATTTTGCGGCGCTCGGCATCGTCGGCCGCGAACTGCTCTGGAAGGCGGAGTTCAAGAGCGACCTGCAGGGCTGCGAACCGCAGATCCTGGATGTGATCCTCGATGCGGATGTCGCCAGCCACGGCAGCTTTTCACGCAGCTCCCCCGTGACCAAGGCCAACGTCATCTACTCCGGCTACTACGAGACGCCGGCCCTCGCCTGGCGGGACAAGACCCTGCGCGGCCATTTGTCCGCCACCCGGCTCTACGATCCGCAAAATCCGAACGCCACGGCCGAGCTGGCCCTGTGGGACGCCGGCCAGGTGCTGAGCGGCCGCAGCCCGGCCACCCGCAGCCTTTACTTCCCGCAGATCGCCATCGGCCAGGTCGCCGGCCAGGAGATCACGGTCGGCGACGGCGCGACCCAAATCTTCAGCGGGACCCTCTCCCCGGCGCCGATCTCGGCCACCACGCTGTTCATCACCGACGGCCGGGAGATTTTTCGCGACAAGCACACCGACGTGCTGGAGGGCAGCCTCGGCGGGCGGGGCAGCATCAACCGCTTCACGGGCGAGTTCCGGCTCGAGTTCGCGGCCGCGCCTTCGGCCGGCGCGCCCATCGCCGTCAGCTACAGCTACTACACCGCGTCCAGCGCGCTGGTGAGCTTCGAAGCGTCCCACATCACCAAGGCCACGCTGGCGCTGGACAACTCCACGATCGTTCCCTACGGCTTGGTGTACGATTTCGACGGGGACAGCGACGTCGACGACACCGACGCCCATTGGCTGATGAACTGGGTGAAGGGCTACGAGCTGGGCACCACGGTCAAACGCGAGTGGCTCCTGGATCCGATCGACCACTCCGTGCCGGCCGTGCTGACGGCGCCGGGCCTTCCGCTGTGGTACTTCGGAACCGCCACGACCAAGCAGGAGCGCGATAGCTTCGACCAGTTCCGGCTCGCCAACGCGAACCGGCGGGCGGCGGTCTTCGTCGGCTCCCGCAGCGGGATGCTGCATGCCTTCGACGCCGGGGCCTTCCGGCACGGGGACAACGCCTGCACGCTTTCGGTCGAGGAAAACCGCGGTTATTTCGATTGGGGCGCCAGCTGCGCCAGCGGCCCCGACTACGGAACGGGTGAAGAGCTGTGGGCCTTCATACCCGCCAACCTCCTGCCGCGGCTCAAGAACAACCTTCTGGCCCGGCTCAACCGAACCAGGTCCACGGATTACAACCAGGCCTACGTGGACGCCTCGCCGGCGGTGTCGGACGTCTATATCGACGGCGCCTGGCGCACGGTGGTTCTAGCGGCCGAAGGCAACGGCGGCGACACGGTCTTCTGCCTGGATGTCACCGACCCCCACCACCCGACGTTCTTGTGGGAATTCGCGGACCCGGACCTCTTCCGCAGCCGTTCCTCACCCTCCATTGCCAAGATCGGCCGCATTCTGCACAACGGCGCCGCCAAGTGGGTCGCGTTCTTCGTTTCCAGCAACGACGACCGCTACG
>JAAYZO010000274.1 GCA_012514865.1 Lentisphaerota bacterium
AGCCCTGCGCCAGGGCGTCGCGCCAGAGGATGGCGTAGCGGCCGCAGTCGAAGGTCAGGTCGACACCGTGGACCCACCAGCGCCTCACCAGGCCTTTGGCCAGGGTCGCCAGGGGCTCGGCGGTGTCGGTCGAGGCATCCCAGAGCCGGAGGGCGGCGCCGTCGCCGAGGACGAAGCTGCCCGGCCGGCCGGCGTAGACGACCGCGGCGTCAGCCGGAATGCCATGGAAGCCCTCGCACGGCGTCAGAGTCGCCCGGCGGGTGTCGAAGACGAAGCGCTGCCGGCCGCCCTGCATCAGCCAGCGCTCGAGGTCGAGCGGGCCGAGGGTGCGCAGGGCGTCGACGCCGGCGGGGCCGTCGACCCGCAGCAGGACGTCCATCGTGCGCGGGTCCAGCACCACGGCGGCGGTGCGGTCGTGCACCGGCGTGGCGGTCGAGCAGTCGGAGAGGAAGGTGGTCCCCGCCACGAGATTCCCGCTGGCGCTGTCCACCATCGGGCTGAGGATGGTCTGATCCGGGACGGCCCCGTTGCGACTCGACGCCTCGCCGGTAGCGGTGTCGTAGCGTATCATGGCGCCGTCGAGGGTGCCGTACTTCGGCCAGAAGGCGACCCAGACGACGCGGCCGTCGGTGGCGATGCCGGCGCCGTGCTGGCCCTGCGCGTTCTGTGCCACCATGCGCGGGTTGCGCGGGAAGCCGGTCTGGCGCTGCGGGTCGTACTCGGTGAGCTGCCCGCCGCCGTAGATTGAGAAGTACATCTTCCCGCCGACCGCGACGGCGTCGTCGCACTGGCCGAGCGAGCCTGCCACCCGGCCGCCGTAGAAGCCCTTGCCCTGAGCCGTGTCGAAGCCCCAGAAGTTCATTGCGATGAATGGCGTGCCGATGACGCGGCCATCGCCGGCCGGGATGATGACGTTGCAGGGGTGCTCATGCTCGCTGATGAGGGTCCGCGTCAGCTCGAGGGCGCCGGTGGACAGGTCGTGCCGCCGCAGGGTGCCGTAGAGGTCGACGCTGAGGAGCTTGCCCGAGGCGGTCAGAGCGCAGCCCGCGATGGGGGTGTCCGGCATGGTGCACCGCGCTGCTGTCCGGCCGCTGGCGAGGTCCCAGGCGACGAGAGTCGCGATGGCGTTGAGGGTGTCGGTGCGTATGCCGTAGACGACGTCGCCCCGCCGACCGAGCCAGCACGCCTCCTGATCCGGCGGGTGCTCATGCGGCGTGACCTCACCGGTAAGGCCGTCGAGCCAGCCGAAATGCGGCAGGTAGACCCGCCCGTCCTCCACGTAGCGCAACCAGCGCACCAGGCCGATGGCCGGGTGGTGCGAGTCGTCGGTGAGACGCCGCCAGGTGATCGACTCGGCCCGCGGATCCCAGCGCAGGCAGGACAGCCCCGGCGTCTCCAGGATGAAGCCCCACGAGCCGTCCGCCAGCCGCCAGTGGTCGTAGTGGAAGTTGTCCGGCGGCTTCTCGTCAGGACCATAGACACGGACCGTCCGCTGCGTCCGCGTATCGAAGACGACCATCGCGGTCTGGGCGCCGCAGAAGAGCTTGCCGGTGTCCGGATCGAGGGCCATGCCTGCCGTGATGAAACGGCCGCCCTCGAAGGGGAAGCGCTCCCACTGGCCGGTTGAGGGACAGAGCCGGACGAACGACTTGTCGGACCCGCCGGCCAGCCACAGGCAGTCCGGGCCGTCCGGCTCGACCGCGTAGATGCACTGGCGCTGCGGCCACGGCCAGGTGGCCCCGGCGCCGTCCTCCGTTACCACGACGCTGGTGGCGCCGGCCAGGCCGCTGAGGCAGGAGATGAAGAAACGCTCGCGGCCGGCGGTATCGACCCCGACCGGCGTCAGTTGCGCGTTGACAAACGGATCCGGTGTGGACGGCTTACGGAAGGCCGTGAGCCGGCCGCGCCCCGCCGCGGCAGGGAGGTCACGGCAGGCACAGGCACCCGACTCCAGGTCGCGCGGCAGAGCGATCGCGGGAAGGTCATGGCTCACGGTCGGGACCCCTCTTGTTTCAGGGCGAGGACACCGCCTCGCCGCCGACGCCACAGCGCGGGCCGGGCCCGCCATCGGTGGCAATATCGGGCGCCGAGGGCCCGCTGTCGAGGGGAAGGACGCGAGGGAGACTGCCTGCGGAGCCCACGGAAGACACAGAAGACACGGAAGAACAGAAGGCAACCACGAACGTCGCGAACGACACGAAGAGGGGGAGGAGGGCGTGGGTCGGTGCCGGGGCCGAGACGCAGAGCGCCTGGGGCCCGCCGCCTGTCGCGCTGCGGCGAGCCATCCCGCCAGGCTCAGCGCGGCCCCTCGCGTCTCTGCGTCTGACCCCCCGCCGCGATCGGGGCTTCCTCCACTGGCAGGTAACGGCCAGTGGAGGACGATGCGTCAGGCTGGGGGGTCTTCCCAGAGGCCGTCGCGGAGGGCCCGGCGGTATTCGGCCCAGCCGCTGGGTGCGGCGCTGGTGCAGTTGGTGCAGATGCGGCCGATGTCGGGGAGGCGTTCTCTGAGGCGCGCCTCGAGATCGCGGGCCCGGAGGCGCTGGCCGTCACGCAAGCCAAGCGTTTGCAGGATGGTGCGGTCCCAGCCGCGGAGTTTCTCGTTCTGCGCGGCGGCGTCGGCGCTGCGGCCGCAGCCGTCGGGCCGGAGCAGGGGGCATTCACGGCAGACGTCGTCCCTATCGGCGCAGACCGCGATCTCGAGATCGGGATTCAGTCGCAGCGCCCGCACCAACTCCGGTATGGCGTTGTCGACGCCAAAGAAGTCTCTGGCCTCGGTCTTTCCCGACCCATGAAAGCAGTACGTGCAGACGAGGTGGTGGCCGCGGACTCGCATGCGCCTAGCCTCCGTTGTTGTCGCGCCCTGGTCGCGGGCTGGACAGGCCCGTCGGGTGCGGCTAACCTAATCCCGCGACGGCGCGATGGCGCATCGGCCGGGGGGCGATGGGGTGCCTGAGCGCGTCCGGCCGGCAGAAGGAACGAGGCCGCATGGCCGACCTTACCATCCACTTTGGCGATAACCTGCCGGTGCTGCGGGGCCTCCCCGACGCCTCCGTCGACCTGATCTACGTCGACCCGCCGTTCAACACCGGCCGGACGCAGACGCGGACGCGTCTCTCGACCGTGCAGGACGACGACGGCGACCGTACCGGCTTCCACGGCCGGCGCTACCGGACCACGCGACTGGACACCCGTGCCTACGACGATGTCTTCGAGGACTACCTCGCCTTCATGGAGCCCCGCCTGGCCGAGGCGCGGCGGGTGCTTCGCGCCGACGGCAGCCTCTTCGTTCACCTCGACTGCCGCGAGGTCCACTACGTGAAGGTCTTCCTCGATGGCCTCTTCGGGCGGGCCTCCTTCATCAACGAGATCATCTGGGCCTACGACTACGGCGCACGCTCGAAGAGCCGGTGGCCGGCCAAGCACGACACCATCCTCTGGTATGCGAAAGACCCGTGCGACTACCACTTCGATCTCGAGGCGTGCGACCGCATCCCGTACCTGGCGCCGCGCCTGGTGGGGCCCGAGAAGGCGGCCCGCGGCAAGACGCCGACCGATGTCTGGTGGCACACCATCGTCAGCCCCACCGGCCGGGAGAAGACCGGCTACCCGACCCAGAAACCGCGCGGCATCCTGGATCGCATCGTGAAGGTGCACTCGCGGCCGGGTGACCTTCTCCTCGACTTCTTCGCCGGCAGCGGCTCGTTCGGCGCCGCCGCCGTGGCGCATGGCCGACGGTGCATCCTGGTGGATAACAACGACGAGGCCCTGCGCGTCATGGAGCGCCGTTTTGCGGGTCTCGAGGTAGCGTGGGTGGGCTGGCCGGCGGGGCCGAAGGCGGCGGGCCGGCCGTGAGCCGGCGCCGGTGCAGATGGCATGGAGCGCACATGACGAACGAACGCAGGGTCCGAGTCGGCATCGTCGGTCTGGGCCACAACGGCCTGGCCCATCTGCGGGCGCACCTCGGCCTGGGCCTCTCGGAGGTGGTCGCACTCTGCGACCGCAACCCCGCGGTCCTCGAGAAGGCCGGCCGTGAGTTCGGCATCCGCAGGCTCTACCGCGACGACGCGATCTACGCCGATCCGGCGGTCGAGGCCATCAGCATCCACACCGGCGATGCCGACCACGTGGAGCCGTTTCTGAAGGCCATCCAGGCCGGCCGGCACATCCTGGTCGAGAAGCCCCTGGCGAACTCCGAGGAGGACGTCTGCCGCATGGTCACCGCGGCACAGGCCGCGCCGGCGGGCCTGCAGATCCAGGTCGGCTACATCCTGCGCTTCAACCCGGTGTTCGTCGAGATCCGCCGGCTGGCGGCCAGCGGCGCGCTCGGGCAGATCTACTACATGGAGGGTGACTACATCCACAACCTCCTCTACCAGGCCAGGCAGACCGACCCGCTGACCGGGCGGAACTGGTACCTCGAGAACGAGATACCCCTGGTCGGCGGTGCCAGCCATCCGCTCGACCTGCTGCGCTGGATTTCCGGCAAGGAGGTCCGCCGCGTCATGGGCATCAGCAACCACGTCGCCTTCCCGGCAATGACCCACGACGACTGCCAGGTATGCCTGTTCGAGTTCGAGGATGGCACGATCGCCAAGGTGGCCGCGCTGTATGCGCCGCGCTGTGCCGTGCCGCCGTATAACAACCTGCGCATCTACGGCACCAAGGGCACCATCGAACGCGACACCGCGGCCTGCGCCGGCACGCCGGACGAGGTCCACCCGCCGTTCCAGCCGGTGGCTGCCGAGCGGACCAAGGGTCACCCCTACGAGGCCGAGATCGTCGACTGGCTCGAGGCGATCGTCCAGGACAAGCGGCCGCGCACGCCGCTCTGGGATGGCGCCAACAGCACCCTGGCGACCCTGGCGGCGGTGCGGGCCATCCGTGAACGTCGTGCCGTCGAGGTGCCGATCTTCCGCGATCCCGCCGCCGCCAGGCCCCCGGCGCGCGGCCAGTAGGTCC
>JAAYZO010000275.1 GCA_012514865.1 Lentisphaerota bacterium
ACCCCTCCAGGGTGCATGGCGTGCAATCCGCGTTTCCGGGGGTCGGGCTACGCGCGACCCCCGGCTACGATCTGGCACCCCTCCAGGGTGACCGAGTGAGCGCCGCCGCGATCTTCAAACAGCCCTGGTCCAGACCCCCCGCCACACAAGCCCCGCCGTCCCCACGGTCCGCCAGGCCGACAACGACTGCCGCCACTTGACGACGGCACTCCACGGGCCATGGTGAGAACCTGCCACGGCACCACGAACGGCCGGGCGGCCGCCGGACGGCACGACCCGGCACCGGCGGGCCGCCCCCGGACGACGCGCCGCGGCCAGCCAGGCAGGAGAGCCGCCATGGATCTCGAACGCATCTCATGCTGCACCTACCCGGTGCGCGACCACGACCTCGACCACACCTTCCGCCTCCTGGCCGGCATCGGCTTCCAGAAGGCCGACCTCTGGGGCGGCCCCCCAAACTACTCGAATGACCCCGCCGAGTGCAACATCGCCAGCCTGGCCAGCAAGGCCACCGCCTACAGCCTGCGCATCGCCAACCTCGGCACCTACGCCGGCCGACGCCTCCTCGAGGATGGCGAGGACGCCGAGTGGCTCGAGATGAGCCGCGCCATCGATAACGCCAAGGCCCTCGGCGCACGATCCATACGCGTCTGCCCGGGCCGCGGCGAAGACCCCGCCATCGTTCCCAGCCTGGTGCCCTTCTTCCGCCGCGCCGCCGCCTACGCCGCCAGCCAGGGCGTCTACCTCGGCATGGAGAACCACATGGGCAGCATCGCCGGTAACCCCGCCGCGGTCATGCGCCTGGTCCGCGCCGTCGACTCGCCCCACTTCGGCATCCTCTTCGAGCCCGCGAACCTCATGCAGTGCGGCGTCGACTGCCGCGCCGCCTACGCCGCCTTCCGCGGCTGGATCGTCCACGTCCATGTCAAAGACGCCCATATCCGCGACGGCGCCTACGAACGTACCATGCTCGGCGAAGGCGTCATCGATTACGCCTGGGTCGTCGGCGCCCTCGAGGCCGATGGCTACGCCGGCGACTACGCCCTGGAATACGAAATCGAGAAGCAGACTCCCATCGCCGAGGGCCTGCCCCTCTGGCTGAGCCGCTTCAGAGACCTCCAGCCCCTGACCGGGACCGCCCTCGCCGCACCCCCCCGCCGCCCTTGACAACCCCCGCCGCGGGAGTGATGGTGTCCCCGTAAGGTGCCGGCACTGCCGCGGAAACACCGGCGCGCCGGCGCTGGACCGGCGTCTCTGAGCCCCTGTAGGTCACCTCGGGTTCTCCTGAGGAGTCCCCCTGGGTCCCCGGAGTCGCCTTGGGTCCCCTTGGGTCCCCTTGGGTCCCTTGGGTCTCTGGACGCCCATCCCGTCCAGGCGGTTCCGCGCCGCAGGCCGGAGGCCTGCGACACGACGGCGCACGCAACGCACGAGAGTCGAACATGCCCGCAGACACTCCGCTGTCATACCGGCTCGCCGAGGGTGCCTTCCTGGGCAGTTGCCGCGTCGTGCGCGGCCTGGCCGTCGATGCCGACGGCGAGCTCTACCTCGGCAAGCACTCGACCCGTATGAACGCCGTCCTGCTGCGGGTCTTCACGCCCTCCGCAACGGCCACCGCCGCCGACCGCGAGGCCCTGGCGGCACGCTGCGAACGCGCCGCCGCCATGCAGCACCCCGGCCTGGCACGCTCGACGCCGCTCCAGCATGACCGCGACCTCGCCTTCACCGCCACCGACCTCCCCGATGGCCCCCGCGGCGAGCCGATGACCCTCGCCGCCGCCCTCGCCGAGTCCGGCCGGCGCCTCCCCGAGGAGCGCGTCAGCATCCTGGCCGAGGCGCTCTGCCAGGCCCTCGCCTATGCCCACCGCTTCCGTGGCGACGGCCTCCCGCATGGCCACCTCAGTCTCGAGACCGTCTACCTGACCGCCCAGCGCCAGCCACGCCTCGTCGACATCCGCCTGACCGGGACCGCCCAGCCCCGCGATGACCTCCGGGCCATGGGCCGCCTCATCGCACGACTCCTCACCGGGGCCACCCCCGAGCCGGCCAGGACGCCCTGCGCGCCCGGCCTGAACCGGCGCTGGGACCGCCTCGTCAAGGCCTGCCTGACCGCCGGCGCCGCGGACGGCTTCTCGAGCATCGACGACCTCGCGCAGGCCCTGGCCCACCCGGCCGGCGGACGGCCGGCACGCGCCCTCGCCGCCGCCGCGGTCGTCGTCCTGGCCGCCGCCCTCGTCACCAGCCTGGTCCTCCTGGCACGCTACCGCGCCGGACACCACCCCGACGCCGTCGCGCCGACTGCCGCGAGCACCACCCCGCCCGCCGCCGGGACGGCCGCCGCCGACCCCCGCATCGATGCCTGGGGCCGTCAGGCTGACGACTGCCTGGCCCGCCAGGACCTCGACGGCGCCGTCGCAGCCCTCACCGCCTGGGCCGAAGCCGTCCCGGCCGACCTCCAGGTCCGCCAGCGCCTGGCCAGCCTCCAGACCCGCCGCGGCATGGCACTCGTGGAGGCGGTCAGGCCCGCCGCGGAGGCCGCCTTCGCACAGATCGCCGAACGCCGCGACACCGAGGCCCTCACCGAACGCCTGGAAGCCCTCAAGGCCCTCCGGCAGGAGGCCGCCGGACACCTCGCCAGCCTGCGCTTCCCTGAGGCTGCCGATGCCTACAGTCGCCTCAGGAACGCCGCCGAGAGCCTCCTCTCGACCGCGCAGGGCCAGAGCGGCGCCACCCGCGCCCGCGCCGCCGCCGAGAGCGCCCGCGAGGCCGCCCAGCAGGCCGCCGCTGAGAAGGACGCCACCGAGGCCTGGCAGGCCGCCGAGAACACCTGGAACCAAGGCATCGCGGCCGCGAAGGCCCTCGAGTTCGAACCCGCCGAGACGGCCTTCAACCAGGCCGCCAAGGCCTTCAGCCACGCCGCCGAACAGGCCGCCGCCGCGCGACGCCTCCAGGCGGCGCGCGACCGCCTCACCGATGAGAAGGCGCGCGCCGGCGAGGCCCTCTGGCGACGCCTCCCGGAGGACGTCCGCCAGCGCCTCGATGCCGCCACCCGCGCCGCCGCGGCCACCGCCGCCACCGGCGACCTCGCCGGCGCCGCCGCCGCCCTCGAGGCCACCGAGGCCGACCTCGCCCGAGCCCTCGACCGCCTCGCCGCCAGCGGAGCCGCGACGCCGCCCACCGCCCGCCAGCAGTTCCACCGACCCGCCTCCGGCAACCTCGTCACCAATGGCGACCTCGAGGCTGGACAGGATGACCAGCCCAAGGCCTGGAGCCGCACCGACGGCCTGACCGTCTTCTGGGACCGCCAGGGCGGCCGACCCGGACGCTGCCTGCGCTTCGATACCGATGTCCAGCAAGCCGACAAGAAGCAGCTCCAGAACCAGCCGGAGGCCTTCGCGGGCAAGACCGAGGGCGGCCAGTACAACACCGTCGGCGCCCATGAGGGCGTCTGGGCCTTCGCCGCACCGATCCCGATCCTCCCCGATGACCAGTACTTCATGATCGAGGTCGACTGCATGGGCCCGGCCAAGTCCTCATCGCTGATGTACCCGCAGGTCCTCCTGCGCGGCTTCCGGCAGTTCGATCCCAAGCGCGACGAGGGGACCTTCTCGTGGTTCCAGCGCCCCCACGAGGACGGCCCGGAGTTCTCCGAGCAGTTCGGCAAGGCCCAGCGGCGCACCGAGCCCGGCGATTACCTGATGATCTGGCGCCATGGCCTGGTCTGCCGTAACAGCGAGGCGAACCTCTGGGAGCACTTCCGCATGGGCTTCAAACTCCCCGACGACCCGCGCTTCCGCCCCGAGGTCATCCTGCTCAAGCCCTACGCCATGTGGCCCCTCGGCGAATACCGCTTCGATAACCTCGTGCTGCGGACCGCCACCCCCGAGGAGTACCAGGAGTACCAGACCACCGGCAGGCACTCCATCGAGGGCTTCATGCCCCTGGAATGACGCCCCCGGAACGGCGACGCGGAACCAGCCCCATGACCCAACACTCGAGTTCCGAAAGCCTGCGCGAAGGCGAGTTCCTGGGCTCGTACCGCGTCGTCGCAACCCTCGCCCGCGGCCGACGCTGGGACGTCTACCTGGCACGCAGCGGCAGCGGCCAGCGCCAGGTTGCCCTCAAGACCCCCGCGCCGGGCTGCCTCGAGGACCCCGCCGCCATCCTCCGCCGCGCCCGACAGGCCGTACGGCTGGAACACCCGAACCTCGCACGACTCTACGAGGCCGGCTGCGACCGCGGACGCGTCTTCATCGCCCAGGAGTTCGTCGCCGACCAGCGCCAGGCGGTAACCGACCTCGCCACCGAACTCCTCAACCACGGCGGACGCCTCAGCGAGGAGCGCGTCAGAGTCCTCTCGAAGCATCTCCTCGATGGCCTCGCCGCGGCCCACGGCGCCCCCGACGGCGGCGTGGTGCACGGCGCCCTGGACGCCTCCAAGGTCCTCCTCAGCGCCCAGCGCCGCGCCAAGATCGTCGATGTCGGCCTCCTGGCAGAGCCCTCGCCGGCGGCCAAGGCCGCCGACTGCCAGGCCGCCGGCGCCCTGATCTACCGCCTCCTCGCCGGACACGACTGGAGCAGCCAGGCCGCACCTCTCGACGCGATCGGCCTGGCGCCCGGGTGGAACGACCTCGTGCAGGCCCTCACCGACGCCCGCGCCGAGGCCCTCCCCAACCTGGCGGCCCTCAGCGAGCGCGCCATCACCCTCGAACGGCCGCCGACCGCCCGACAACGCTGGCGCTGGCTCCTGCCGACGGCCGCCGCGGCCCTGATCCTGCTGACGGCCGCCGTCGCGGGCCTGGCCGTGCGCGCCCGCCGCCAGGCCGTCGCCGCGGCCCGCCAGCGCGCCGCCGCCGCCGTCGAGGCTGACCGCCGTCAGCGCCTCGACGCCCTCCTGACCACGGCTGAAGAGGCCCTCGCCGCCCGTGCCTACGCGCGCGCCCTGGAGACCTGCCGGCAAGCCCTCGACATCGACCCGCGCGATCCCCGCGCCGTGGCCTTCCAGGAGCGCGCCCGCCAGGCGGCCGGCCAGGCCCTCGTCGGCGAGAGCAAGGCCCGCGCCGAGGCCGCCTGGGCGAGCCTCCGCGAGGTCCACCCGGGCGAGGGCTTCGGCGAGCTGATCGGCGACGCCCGGGCCCTCCTGAGCGCTGCCCGGCAGGCCCTCGCCGCCGCCGAGTTCACCTCCGCCGCGGCGCTCTTCACGCAGGCCGCCGAACGCGCCGAGGCCGTCGCCGCCCTGGAAGGCGCCCGACAGGCCGTCGCCGACTGCCGCGATGACCTCGACGCCGCCCGCGAGGCCGCCGAGGCCGCCTCGGCGCCGACCTTCGCCGAGGACCTCTGGACACAGGCCGCGGCCCGCGACCAGGCCGGCCGCGAGGCCTTTGCACAACGGCGCTTCCCCGAGGCCGAGGCGGCCTGGAAGGAGGCCATCGGCCTCTACAGCCGCGCCGACCGCAAGGCCCGCGCCGCCCTGCGCCTCAACGCCGCCCGCAAGGCCTTCGAACAGGCCTTCACTGCCATCGGCGATACCGCCCGCGAGGCCATGCCGACACCCACCCGTGCCGCCATCGCCGAGGCCGCCCGCAAGGCCCAGGAGCTCGCCGCCCAGGAGGACTGGACCGGCGCCGAGGCCGCCTGGGATGAGGCCCGACGACACCTCGCCCTCGGCCTGGGCGAGTCCGATGCGGTCCTGCGCCAGCGGCACTTCGACGAGGCCCTCGAGCGCGCCCGGCATACCTTCGCCCGACAGGCCTACGCCGAAAGCGAACGATCCCTGCGCGAGGCCCTCGGCCTGCAGGGCTTCGCCAACCACCCGGAGGCCACCGCCCTCCTCGACCGCGTCCGCCAGCGCCGCACCGACCTCGGCGATACCGGGCCCGCTCGCGGCACGAACCTCGTCATCAATGGCGACTTCTCCGTCGGCCAGACCGGCGCACCCGTGGGCTGGACCCGCCCCGATAACCTCACCGTCTTCTGGGCCGACGGCGGCCCCCGCGGCCAGGGGAAGTACCTGCGTATCGATACCGATGTCTACCGCCGCGAGTGGGAGGAGCACCGCCGTCAGCCGGACCGGCCGGTGACCAAGACGCCGACCAGCGGCCTGCGCTACGACACCGTCGCCGGCACCACCGGCGTGGCCGTCTACAGCCAGCCCATACCCGTCCGGCCCGGCGAGTGCTACCGCGTCAGCTATGACGTCCGCGGCCGCGGCGAGCCCTTCATCTTCGTCCTGGGCTACTGGCGCTGCGGACCCGAACACCTCGCCGCCCTCGGCGAGAAGATCTTCTTCACACCCCATCCGGGCGGCGCCGCCTACTCGCTGGTCGCCTTCGGCACCTCGGGCGAGGAGAAGCGCCAGCCTCGCGCCGGCGACTACATCCAGAGCTACCGCCGACGCGTCGTGGCACGCTTTCCGCCCGGCACGGAGAACACCTGGCGGCGCTACGAGACAGTCCTCCAGTTCCCCGAAGACCGCCCGGTCGAGGCCGTCCTGATCGAGCTGTACGCCTACTGGCCGCCCGGTGAGTTCGGCTTCGATAACATCCGCGTCGAACAGGTCACCCCCGCCGAGATGGCCGCCTACCAGGAACAGCGCCAACGCCTCGGTGCCGACGCCAACGTCGGCAAGGCCATCGCGGACTGACCCCATGGGGAAGGCCCGTCAGGCCGCCTCGACGACGACCCGCGTGCCCTCGACGTGCACGATCCGCACCGCGCTGCCGGGGTCGATCAGGTCGCCGCTGGTGACCACGTCCAGACGCTCGTCGCCAAACTCGGCGATGCCCGCCGGACGCAGCGCCGTGCGCGCCGTGCCGGTGCGGCCGACATAGCCGTCATACCGGCCGGAACCCGCCACAACGCCGCGGTCAGTGCCCACCGCCGCCTCCAGGACCAGGCCGCGGTACAGGGGCGTATGCGGCAGGAGACGGCCGAGGAACCAGCCGCCGAGGATCACCACCGCGGCGGTCAGGCAGGTCCGCCATAGCGCCCCAACGAGGTAGGCGTCGAGCGTGATCGCGTCCAGACCCGGCAGCGCCACCGGCGGTCGCGGCAGAGCCGGAATCAGCGCCAGGATGCTCCCCAGCGCCACCAGGGCGATGCCCAGGATGCCCATCACACCGAAGCCCGGCGTCACGAAGATCTCGATGCCCAGCAGGATGATCCCGACCAGGACCACCAGCATCTCCTCGTAGCCCGCCAGGCCGGCGACGTAGTGACCGAAGAAGTAGACCGCCAGCAGGACAATGCCGGTGATCCCGAAGAACCCGAAGCCCGGCGTCTTGAACTCGATCACCAGCGCCAGGATCGCCAGGCCGAAGAGGAGCGGGCCAAGGCCCGTGATCCAGCGCGCCAGACGCTCGGCGCCGACCTCCTCAAAACGCCTCACCCGCGCTCCCGCCAGATCCACCAGCGGCAACAGCGCCTCGATCGAGTCGACCACCGCCCGCGCCAACAGCGGCTTGCCATCCGGCGGCACCGGCGCCGTCGCCTCCTGCGCCGTCAACGTCAGCAGCTTCCCCGGCGGACAGGACACCGGACCAATCGCCACCTCGACATCCGGGTCCACCATGGCCTCGGCAATCTCGACGTTGTGGCCATTCTCCTGAGCCAGCCCGCGCACCAGCGCCCGCGTCGGCGAGATCATCTTCTCCTTGATGTCGTCCGGGACCGCCTGGACATTGCCGCTCATCGGGTTGATCAGGATGGGCAGCGCGTCACCGATGTTCGATCCCGGACTCATGAAGATGCCCTGCGTCCCCAGGCAGAGGATGGCACCGGCGCTGTAGGCATCCGGGTTGACATACGCATACACCGGCGTCTCGGCCGGCAACGACCGCAGCCACTGCAGGATCTCACGGGTCTCGGCCAGACGCCCGCCCGGAGTGTCGAGATCGAGGATCACCGCATTCGGCCTGGTCCGCTCAATCTCGCGAAAGGCCCGCCGAAAGACGTAGAGCATGCTCTGGTCAATGGTCCCATGAACCGGCAGAACGAACACCGACCGCGACTCGGCAGCCGCACCGGCCGACGACGACGCAACGGCCGCCCGCGACGGGGCCGCCATCGGGACCAGGCAGATCCCAAGAAGAGCCAGAACGATCGTCCATCTCATAAGACAAGCCCCCGCACTAAGGCCCAACCGCACCCCCCCCACGCGATGCCCAACCCCCTTCATACGATAGGTCACAAGACCCCACAATGCACCCGGCTGCCTCCGCGAAATCCGAGCTCATCCAGCAAGGCCATCGGGGTCGGCACATCCTCCGTCTTCAGCCAGGCCGGCGGCACCGCCAGGCCGGCCTGTCGGGGTGGGGACTCAGGGCTCATCGAAGATCGCGTCAGCGCTCATCTGGCCACCCTGAGGGGGTGCCAGATCGTAGCCGGGGGTCGCGCGAGAGCACGACCCCCGGAAACGCGAACCCACGAACCGCGCACCCTGAAGGAGGGCCAGAACCGGACTTTCGAACAGCCCTGGTGGGGACACTCCGCCGCTTGCTTTTCATCCCAACAGGATCTACATAGAGTGCCGGAGGGCATTGTTCTGCCCCGGACTGGGGGTACCATGCGACTGACGCGAGATGTCTTTGATGAGTGCCGCGAGCGCGCGCTGTCGCTCTTGGACCGCCGAGCTCACAGCGTCGGCCAGCTCCGCGCCAAGCTGCTCAAGCGCGGCTTTGCCGAGGCGCTGGTGACTCTGGTCACCGACGACCTGTTCCGGACCGGCCTCCTGGACGACCAGCAGTTCGCGGTGGCCTTCTGCGAGGAGCGCCTGCAGGGCTCGAACCCGGCCGGGCGTCGTCGTCTCAAGGCCGAGCTGCTGCGCCGGCAGGTCTCCGCCGAGCTGGCCGAGGAGGCCTTGAGCGCCGTGCTCGACGACGCGGGCGCCGACAGCGAGTACGCCTCGGCCCTGGCGGCCGGTCGGCGCAAGTGGTCGGCGCTGCGCGCCCGGCCCGGCAGCGACCCGCGCCTGGACCGCGACCGGCTCCTGCGCTTCCTGGCCGGTCGGGGCTTCAGTGCCGAGATTGGCTACCGCGTTGCGGCGGCCGTGGCCAGCGGCGCGGGCGCCGCCGACGTCACCGCCGCCGAATGACCAGGCGCGTGCCGGCGGCGTCGGCGATGCGCACAGCCGGCACGGTGAACAGCCCGGACGGCTCCACCGTCACCGCCTGCGGCGCCTCTGCGCCGACCTGCGCCAGCAGGACCGCGCCCGGCGGCGGCCGAAACGACTGGCGGCGGCGCGGCGTCACGGCGACGCTGACCGGGTACGTCACCCCCGGGTAGTCGGCCGTGACCGTCACCGCATAGACCTCAGCGCTGTCCTCGAGGCCGCTCC
>JAAYZO010000276.1 GCA_012514865.1 Lentisphaerota bacterium
GACGCAGTCCAGCCGATGCAGTTCCAGCTCCAGGGGAAAGAGCGGCGACTGCACGAAGCGCCGGCGCTTGGCCTCACGCATTCCTTTAATGTGGATAAAGCGCATGTGTCCGGCCACCACGGCCTGCACCGCCTGGACAAGGCGCTTCGGGCGACGCAGGCGATTCAGGACCTCCTGCGCCAGACTGGCGCCGAGGTCGTCGTGGCCGTGGAAGCGGATGCGGTCGGTGTCGGTCAGGGTTCCCGGCTTGCCGACGTCATGCAGGAGTACGGCCCAGCCGAGGATGGCGCGCTCCTCCGGGCTGCCGGTGAGTCCGGCGGCCTCCGGCGGTGCCGAGGCGGGGCTGCCAGGCTCGTCGGCACCCGCGTCGACGGCGTCGGGCTTGCCGGGCTCGTCGGCATCCGCGTCGGCCTGGCGCCACGACTGCACGCGGCGGTCCCAGAGCTCGAGCATGGCGAGGGTGTGTTCCCAGACATCGCCCTCGGGATGGAACTCGGGCGGCTGCGGCACCCCGCGCATGGCCGCTACCTCGGGCAGGACCACCCCCAGCAGGCCGCACGCCTCGAGCATCTCGAAGCTGCGCCGCGCGGCGCCCTCGCCGAGCATGCGCGTCAGCTCGTCGCCGGTGCGCTCGGCCGAGACAGTCGCCGCCAGCGGCGCCAGGGCGCGCACGGCCGCCGCCGTCGACGGCTCCAGGCGGAAGCCGGTCCGGGCGGCAAAGCGCACCGCCCGCAACAGCCGCAGGCGGTCCTCACGAAAACGCAGGGACGCCTCGCCGACCGTGCGAATCAGCCCCGCGGCGATGTCGGCGACACCCCCGACGTAGTCCAGGACCTCGCCCGCCACCGGGTCGTACAGCAGGGCGTTGATCGTGAAGTCGCGGCGCTGGACGTCTTCCTCGGGACCGGTGAAGGTCACCGTGGTCGGCCGCCGGCCATCGTGGTAGTCGCCGTCGCCGCGGAAGGTCGCCACCTCGTAGTCGCCCTCGGGGCGGACCACGATCATCACCCCGAAGGCCTTGCCCACCGGCACCACGCGCTCGAACAGCGCCTCGATGCGCTCGGGCGTAGCGTCGGTGGCGACGTCCCAATCGGCCGGCGTGCGGCCCATGAGCTGATCACGCACACAGCCGCCGACCAGATAGGCGCGGTGGCCGGCCCGGCGCAGGCGCTCGATGATGGCCCGGGCACCGGCATCACAGGTGAGTGTCTTCGCGAAGACCATAGGACTCCAGGACGGGGGGGCGGCCGGGCCGCGCCCGCGGCGGACGCCCGCCATGCCGCTCTGACATGAGGCCATCCGCCGCGCCGCCACGACGGCCCCCGGCCGACGGCGACCGCCACGACCGCAACCCGCGCCCGCCGCCGCCCTCAGGCCGGCGCTGTCTGGTCGTAGGCCGTCAGAGGCCGGTACCAGATATTGCGGAAACGCACCAGGTCGCGGTGGTCCTGGAGCTTCAGGGGACCGACCGGCGCGTGCGCCTTGTACTCCGTGGTCTTGCGGTGCTGCGTCGTCCCCTGGACGTCCTTCATCAGATGCACGAGCACGCCGTTGAAGAACAGGGTCACGTAGGCCGGCGAGATGAGGCGGTCGCCGGCAAAGCGCGGCGCGATCCAGATCAGGTCGTAGGTCTGCCAGAGGCCCGGCGCCCGACAGGCGTTGACCAGCGGTGGACTCTGGCCGTACAGCGCCCCGGTCGTACCGTCGGCGTAGGTCTGGTTCTGGTAGCAGTCCAGGACCTGGATCTCGTACAGACCCATCATGAACACGCCGCTGTTGCCGCGACCCTGACTGTCGCCCTTGACCTCCACCGGCGCCGACCACTCCAGGTGGAGCTGGCA
>JAAYZO010000277.1 GCA_012514865.1 Lentisphaerota bacterium
CGGGCAGGGCTCGACGCTGCCCCAGGGGTTGATGTGGTGGCTGATGCCGACGGCGGCGGGGCAGAGGGCGCGGCCCTCGTGATCCCAGTAGGCATCGACGACGAGGATGGGCACGCGCAGTCGCAGCTCGACCATGAAGCGCCGCAGGGCGACGATCTGGTCGCGCTCCAGGGCCAGCTCCGGGCAGGGGCGCGGCCCGACCGGCCGGTAGAGGTAGTACCAGAGGTAGTGCACGCCGAGGTCGACCAGGCGCCGTGCGAAGGCCTCCGTCGCCAGTTCGGCCTGGTTCGACTGGCAGACGCTGCAGGCGACGCCGGTGATCAGGCGAGCCCGCCGGCAGTGCTCCAGGCCGGCCCGGGCGGCGGCGTAGACGCCCTCGCCGCCACGGCGGATGTCGCCGGTACGCTCCAGGCCCTCGATGCTGATCAGCGGCGTGACATTGCCCAGCACCCGCAGGCGTTCCGCGACCTCGGCGGTGATGAGGGTGCCGTTGGTGAAGAGCTGGAAGTAGCAGTCGGGGTAGGCCGCGAGGAGATCGAAGAGGCCCGGGTGCAGCAGGGGCTCGCCGCCGAGGATGCCGAAGAAATGCGATCCCTGCCGTCGGGCCGCGTCGATCAGGCGCCGCGCCAGAGCCAGGTCGAGGTGCTGCGGCGGCCGCGTCGGCGAGACCCAGCAGCCCTGGCAACTGAGGTTGCAGGCGTTGGTGATGGAGAGATGCAGGAAGGCCGGGAAGGTCTGGCCACGGGCGCGCCGCCGTTCGAAGCGCTGCACCGCCCGCATGCCCTTCCATCCGAAGGTATAGGCGAATTTCGCGAGCAGCCGCGGCTCGGTCTCGCGCAGGAAGCGCCAGGCGATGCGTCCCATCATAGCGCGGGCCCTCCGGGGCGGTCCACCGCGGTGCGGTCCGCGGCCGGTTCCGGAAAGGCGCCGGGGCGGAAGAGCGCCGGCGCCGTGGCGCCCGCGCCCGGTGCAGCGGCGGCGCGGCGGGCCGCCAGGCGGGCGCGGAGGTCGCCGCCGAAGACCTGCGATGGCTCCAGCCGGATGCGGGCCCCCGCGAGCTGCTCGGCCGTCAGCGCGGCGCCGTTGATCGCCTCGTCCGGGCACTTCGGGAAGATGACAGCGTTCTCAGGGCAGACCCGGGCGCAGGCCGGGCAGTCCGTCTTGCACTGCCGGGGCTGAGCGACGGTGACGGCGCCCGCCGCGGTGCGGGTGTAGACGCCGAAGAGGCAGAAGGACTGGCACTGGCCGCAGTGCACGCAGCGCTCGAGGTCGATGAGGGGGTACCAGGCGTCGTCACCGGCACCGGGGAGGCCCGGGGTATCGGCCGGGCCGGACGCGCCGGCCGTGTCGTCCGGCGGGTCGGGCAGTCCGAGGGCCTGCGCGGGCTCGGGGGCAGCCGGGTCGCGCAGGTCGAGGCAGCGCAGGGCCGGCAGAGGCCGCCCCGCCAGCCGCGCCGCCAGCGAGCGCAGAGCGCGCTCGTGGCAGCCGCAGAGCACGACCGATGGAGCCTGCAGCACCTGGGCCAGGGCGGCGTCGCCCGTCGCCGCCACGGCGCAGAGGTCGGCCACCTCGACCAGGCGGTGCGCCGAAGCACGCAGGGCCCGGCGCAGCCGACGCAGGCGCTGCCCATCGACCAGCCCCCGATGCCGACATTGACACAGCACCACGGTCATACGCGTCGCTCCCAGCCGGCGCGCCTCATTCAGACGACTCCAGGAACACCTCAAGGCGTTCATCCGAACGCACCCAGAAGGCGACGCCAGGCGGCAGGACCGCCGCCGGCGCGGCGGCCGCTTCCGGCGGCCCGACTGCGAGCGACTCGGCCGGCCGCCAGACGAGACCGCCGAGGCCCTGCCGGGGGCGCTCGACGCCGACCAGATTCCAGCCGGGGAAGAGGCTCAGGACCGGGCGGGACAGCGGGGTGCCGCGCAGCGTCAGCAGGCAGGCCGCGTCGGCATAGACCCAGTACCCGGTCAAGGGCTCGATGACCGCCGCCGGCAGGTAGGCGCCCGACGCGGCGTCCCAGCGCCAGACCTGCGGCGAGACGGCGACGTCGGCGAAGACGGCCGTGGGCGCCGGCAGCCATGGCGACAGCGGCAGGGCGATGGCGTTCCAGCCGGGCTGGAGGTTCAGGGTCATCTCGCGGGCGGGTCCAGTGCGCAGGAGGAAGCGGCGGTCGGCGCCCGCGGGTATGGCCAGGACCTCGTCGCGGCGCAGGTCCGCAGCGAGGCCGCCGGGCTGCGGCCGGCCCTCGGCGTCGGTCTCGACCAGAGCGATGCCGGTGTCAGGCGGGAGGTCATCGAGGGGCGTCCAGGCCAGGAGGCGCTCACGGTTGGCCGCGCTGACGGCGATGATCCACTCGGCGGACGGAGCCGTCGCGGCGATGGCCGCGGCAGCGGGTCCCTCCGGGGTGACGATCCAGATCCCGGCACCGGCCGGTGCCGGCGTGATCGCCGGAGACTGCGGGGCCATGCCAACGGCGATCTCGCTGTAGGGCTGCCCGTCGAGGCCGAAGCGGCAGCGCCAGCCCGCGGCGCCGGCCGGCCGTGCGATGGGAGCGGGCCGGCCCGGAACGCCCGCGGCCGGCCGCGGGCGCCGCGGGGCGGTGCTCGTCAGCGCCCGCCGCGACGGGGCGGGCGCGGGGCCGACCGGCGACAGCGCGACCGGGGCCGCGGCGACCACGACTGCCGCGGCCGCCACGGCGGGTGACTCCTTGCCACTCGGCGCGGCGTTGGCCGGCGTGGGCGGGCGTGGGCGGGCCGCGACGCCGCGGCCGACAGACGAGCGGCGCCGGCCGAGAGCGCCCGCGGTCAGCTCGCGCGTGTTGGCGTCCTGATTGCCGGCGCTGTCGGTGGCGCGCACGACGTAGTGGTAGGTGACGCCGGGAAGGACGCTGTCGTCGACATACTGCAGGGCCGCCGTGGTGGCCAGGGGCGTCTCGTAGTCGTAGACGCCGGGGGTCCGTGACCGGTAGATCTGGTACGAGATGATGGGGATGGCATCGACCGCGGCGGGCCACTCCAGGGTGACCCGGCCCAGGCCGGGCCTGGCCGCGGCCAGGCCTGCGAAGAGCGGCGGCACGTCGTCGGTCTCGACGAAAGTGGCCGTCACGGCCCTGGCGCTGTGCATGACCACCTGGCAGGTCAGCGCACCGCCCGTGGCATCGCCCGACCAGCCGGCGAAAGCATAGCCAGGCGCCGGTACGGCGGTCAACGTCACGACCGTGCCCTGGACGTAGCCCTCAGGGCCGGGAGCCAGGTCGGCCTGGATGGCGCCGCTGCCCGCCGGCGTCGTCGTCAGGGTCAGCTCATGCCGCAGGACGTCGGCCTGGAGGCCCCAGATCGCGATGTCATCGAGGTTCCACCCCGAGTAAGCCCAGGACGAGTCGGTCGGCCCCATGACCCAGCGGATGCGGACCGTGGCGCAGCCATCGGCGAACCGCGCGATGTCGAAGCGCTGTTCGGTCCAGGCGCGGTCGGTGATCTCGTACGAGTTCTCCCAGATCGTCACCCAGGTGATGCCGTCACAGGAGACCTGGACTCGAGCGCGGTCGTAGGCCGGCTCTTCGACGTTCAGCCAGCGCCGGAAGCGCAGCTCGGTCTGGGCGACGGCGCTGCAGTCGATCGCCAGCGTGGTCAGATTGCGTGCCGGCAGGCTGTTCTCGTAGTCGCCGGCGAGGTTATAGCCATAGACAGCCGGCCCTGAGAACCCCGCGCGCGGGTCTGGGCTGCCGTTCTCGCCGCCCAGTCCCAGGGGCACGCCGTAGGCCCAGCCTGGGTCGCGCGTCCAGCCCGGGTCGGTGTCGAGGTTCCAGACGTAGACCGGCTCGGGCTCCTGCGGCCGGGCCGCGAACTCGACGCGGTTGGCGTCTTCGTTGCCGGCTGCATCGCGGGCGCGGACCACGTAGTAGTAGATGGTCCCGTTGGTGACCGTATCATCGCTGAAGCCGAGGCTCGGGGTGGTAGCCAGAGGAGTACCGAAGACCTGAGCGCCGCCGGTCTCGGCGCGGTAGATGGCGTAGAGCAGTGGCGTCGAGACATCGCTGGCCGCATCCCAGGTCAGGACGACGCGGCCGTCCGAGGCCTCGGCAGCGGCGAGGCCGGCGAAGATCGGCGGGGCGGTCTCGACCAGGAAAGCGTGCGGCAGCGCCGGCGCCGTCGACGGATGGACCACGGCATAGCCGCCGGTGGTGCTGATGCGGAAGTAGTACTGCACGGTCGTTCCGGCGGGCTGTGCCGGGATGGCAGCGGTGAAACCGCCGGCGCCGTCGACGGCCATAGGCACCTCGACGAAGGCGCCGCCGGCGGCGCGCCAGAAGAGGCTCGCGTCGACCCCGGCATCGGCATCGGCGACGACCCGCAGCGCGTACGGGTTGGCGGTGTCGGCGGTGTTGCCCTGGGCGACGTGGTCGACCTGGATATCGACGCTGAAGCCATGCCAGGCGGCCGGTGCCGCCGGCGGGTGCATCGCCGTGGCGCCATCGCTGTTCGCGGCCTCGAGGTAGTACTCGATGCGGCTGCCGTAGGCCTGACCGGGTATGAGGCCGCGCCAGAGGCTGCCGGCGACCGACGTCATGGGCACGGCCTGGAAGACCGCCTGCCCGGCCAGGCGCCAGCGCAGCGTCACCGCGGTCAGGGCGCTGCTGGAGCTGACGGTCGCCTCGATGGCGTAGGGGCCGGCGCGGTCGCTGCTGCCGGCCACCGGGTCGTGATGGATCGTCACCGTCTGGCCAAACGGCCGCACGGTCGGGTCGCCGAAGATGTGGTAGACCGAGAAGTAGTATTCGGCCAGGGCGGGGTGATCCGCGGCGGTCTGCCGCAGGGCTCCATCGAGGGCCGCGCCGAGGGTGCCGGTGGGGTTCTCGGCCAGCCAGGCGAACTCCGCGCGCTCCAGGCGGTCATCGGCCTCCCAGTAGGTATTCTCGCTGCCGCCGACGTAGGCCACTGCCCGGGCCGTGGTCTCCAGCCAGGCCTCGGCGAAGCAGTCGTCGAGCTGAAAGGCGCCGGTCAGGCAGCAGTGACCCAGCACGATCGGCGCGTCCAGGGTGTTGCTGAGGCCGGCCAGGCGGGCAGTGCCGTAGTCGTAGCGCAGCCAGCCGGTCTCGAAGCCGTGACCGGAGTACACCACCAGGTCCGTGCCGGCATCGATCTGTGCTGTCAGCTCAGCGGCGCTGCCGTTGTTGCGATAGAACCGCCGGTGCTGGTAGCGATCCGGGTCGATGGATGAGGCGATGACCGCGTCGTGGGTGCCCTCGGCCAGGTTGTTCTCCCAGGTCGTGCTGCCGCCCGAGACCCAGGTCAACTGGCGATGCCGCGGGCCGCGCTGGAAGGCCGCCAGCTTGGCGATGTAGTCGTGCAACTCGGCGGCGGTGTCCAGCGAGATGCGGCCGAGCATGACGTCTTTGCCGAGGTAGTCGTCGAAGGTCTCACCCGGATCCAGGAGGGCATACGGCAGATCGGAGTGGACGTAGGTGCCGTAGGCGACATTGGTGAAGGTCGGCACGTGGCTGATGTCGCCGAGGATAACGACCGTATCGGCGCCGGTAGCGGCGTAGGCCGCGCGGACCTGCGCGCGCACCGCGTCGGCAGTAGGCGTACCGTCGAGGCGCACCTGGGTGACCGTGCAGCCCTCGGCGGTCTTCTGGTCGCGGTAGGCGGCGAAGGCGCTGTCGTGGTCGGGGTGATGCACCACGATCACGGACAGCCCGGCACCGGCGCCCTTGCTCAAGGCCACATCGAGCCGCGTGGCACTGCCCTTGGCCTGCACCGTCGTCTCGACGACCGCCGGCTCGTAGCCCGGAGCCGAGATCGTCACGCGGTAGGCCCCCGGGCGCAGCAGGCGGTAGTAGTCGCCGTGATCCGGGTCGGTCGTGACCAGCGAGGCGCGGCCCTCGACGGCGATGCTGGCATGGAGCGGCTCGCCGCTGTCAGCGGCGATGACGCGGCCCTCCAGGCCGCTGTGGGCGGCCTCGAGGTAGGCCAGGATAGCCTCGCGATTGTCGGCCCAGAGCGCCTCCAGGGCCGCGCCCGACGGGCGGTCCTCGCGGCTGACCTCGAGCGTCAGGTCGAAGCAGCCGAGGTAGCGATAGAGCCAGTCCTGGAGGCCGCCCTCGATGGCGTACCAGGCGGCGCCGTTGGTGATGCCCTTGGGGAAGATCGGGCTCGACGCCATCGGGAGGTTCTTCGCGCTGTAGGTCTCGGCCAGCCAGCGGAAGACATCCTCGTCCGGCGTCGGCGAGGCCACACTGCCGCGGCCGTCGTTGTCGTAGGGGTAGTTCGCCACCAGGGCGCCGGTATGGAAGGTGGCCGAGAGGACGAAGTTCCGCGCCGCCGACCACTGCATCATGGCGACCGTCTCGGCCGGCCGGCCGGCCGTGTCCATCGGCACGCCGCTGAAGAGGGTGCCGATGGCCTGCGTGGCGCCGTCCGGGAAGGACCGGTTCAGGTCAATGCCGGCGGCGCTGTAGCGCGAGCCCGCGGCGTGGCCATCCGGGTTCATCACGGGCATCACCCAGATCTCGGTCGCGTCGACCAGCGCGCGCAGGCGGTCGTCGACCGCGTAGCCGCTAAGCAGATGCTCGATCAGACGCAGGCACAGCTCCGTGCCCGCGACCTCGTCGCCATGGATGGCACCGACCAGGCGGACCTCGGGCTCGGCCTCCTCCACACCCGGGTTGTCGGTGACGCACAGGGCCAGGAGCGGCCGGCCCTGGGGGCTCATACCTACCGTCTCGAGCCGGCAGAGCGACGGGTAGTCCGCCGCAAAGCCCGCCAGCCGGCTCTGCACCTGCGCCCAGTCGTGCACCCCGTCGGCCACGGCCTTGGCCGACGGGGCACCGGGATCCTGTACGCCCAGCGTCGTGACCTTGTAGCCGTCGCGACGCAGTGCCGCGGCCTCGTCGGCAGTGGCGTAGACGAGCGCCGAGGCGCCCTCGACCGTCTTGATGTCAAGGCCGCGAGAGGCGAGGTCGTCCAGCGCCGCCGACGACACCACGCCAACCCGCAGCACCTCGACCGGACCCGGCCGCGGACCCGCCGCCTTCGGCAGCACCGGGTCGGCCACGCGCACACGCAGACGGAGCCTGGTCGGGCAGCTCAGCTCGCCCTGGACGGGGTCGTAGCCGTACGGCGCCGCGGTGACCCGCACCCAGCGCCGGCCGCGGACGGTGTAGGCCTGCACGGTGCAGGCCTGGAGGCCCTTGGACGCGGCCCGCACGCGCGGCTGGCGGTACCAGTCTTCATCCCAGACGAAGGGCTGCGCCTCGCGGGCGCCAGGACGCTTCGGTACGGGGGGCTGCGCCGGGTAGACCCAGTGGGGGAACTTCACCGTCTCCCAGGCCTCGACCTCCAGCTCGGCCGTGACCTCGCCCGCCGCCGCGATCTCGAGGTCGTCCACCAGCGTCGGCAGCTCCGGCCGGCCGACCTCCGCCGTGCGGCCGCCGCCCGGCGCTTTCACCCGCGTGAACGACTGACCGGCCGGACTGTCCACCGTCAGGCGCTCCGGCAACGGCAGGGCGTACTCGACCTCGACACGCCGCGACGACGCCTGACGAACAACGCGGTCGAGGCCGTCGGCGGCCGCCAGGCCGAGCGGCAGCAGTACGGCCGCCAGAACCCTATTAATAAGGATGCGACACAATCCGTCGTGCACGCTCATGTGCCTTTCTGTACGGCAGCCATACGACCACGGCCGCGACGTCGGCGCCCACGGCGCCCGGCCACGCGACGGTCTCACTGTCATCCTAGCCCCTTGCCGAGCCTAAGACAACCCCGCTGCCAACGCAGTTCGCCACGGCCGCCGCAAAAAGGCCCCGGTTCCGGTGCCCATCTGCGGCACCCGGGCGCGGCCGCGCCCGTGGGCATGCCGTCGTCCGGCGCGTCAGCGCCAGGACAGCGGCAGGAGCCTGAACAGCCGCGCCCGCAGGAGGGCGGCAAAGGCGGCCCGGAAATGGACGGATCGGGTGTTTCGCAGCCGTGCCACCGCCACCAGAGTCAGGAGCATCAGCACGCCGACGAAGACGTACAGGAGTCGGAAACGCTCGAGGGTCAGGCCGCAGAGGGTCACCTCCAGGCCCTCGGCCCAGGCGAGGTAGCCGCGCACCAGGAGCGGCCCGACGCCCATGCCGACCATGGTGATGCCCTGGGCCACGGCGAGGTAGCCGGCGCGTTCGGGTCCGCGCGGCAGGGCGTGGTACAGGGTGGCGGTGCCGGCCACCCAGTAGAGGCCGTCGGGGATGCCGACGATGGTCCAGGCCAGGAGGATGAACCAGAAGCGCGAGGCGGTGAAGAAGGGGAACGACAGGTAGAAGGTCGCGTAGAGGATGACGGTGGCGACGAGGACCGGCTTGGCGCCGAAGCGGTCGACCATACGGCCGCCGGGTCGGAGCACGGCGAGCATGAGCAGGTTGTGGCCGGTGACGTACCAGCCGATCTGGGCGAAGCTCAGGCCGATCTCCTCGATGAAGAACACGGCGTAGTAGCTGCAGGCCAGCGAGAAGCCGGTGAACAGCATGATGACGAAGACCAGATACCGCCGGAAGTCGCGCAGGCGGAAGACACCGACGAAGTCGCGCAGGCGGAAGTGGCTCTGCTGCGAGACCTGCGGCATCGGCGCCCGCGACAGGATCGCCACGCCGGCCAGGCCGGCCAGGCAGCAGGCGGCAATCACCGCCGCAAAGCCGCCCCAGGTCGGCCAGTGGTTGACCACACGCAGGCCGACCCAGGTGCCGACCGTGGCCAGGCCTGTCATCAGGAACTGCCGGCTGCCCAGGTAACGCCCGCGAATACGCGCCGGGACCACCGCCGACAGCCAGCTCCCCAGGAGCGGCTGAGCGATGTGGAGGCAGGTGCCGCTCAGGAACAGCAGGCCGAGAAAGACGACACTCGCGAGGCCGCCGCCGCGGCCGAACAGCCAGGGCACCGCCAGGCCCAAGGCCATGCAGAGGACCTCGCCGGCACCGGCCAGGAGCACAAAACGCCGGCGGTCGGCGAGGCGGTTGGTCACCAGGAACGAGAGGAACTGCCAGATGGCCGCAAGGTAGACGCAGGCGCCCAGCAGGCCGGTGTCCTCACGACGCATCCCCAGCACCGTCAGGGCGTAGCCGCTGATCAGGGCGTTGGCCGGCGTGCCGATGCTCGACCAGGCGCCCAGCATCGCCGCCTGACCCAGAAACAGGCGCAACGCCAGGCGGTTCTCGGTGAAACTGAGACGCGTCGGGGTGGGTGAGGGCATGGGAACTCCGGCGAGCCGGGTCGGCATGGGACCGCGGCGGTAGGCACTGCGCTCAGGATGCTTCTCTGACGCCCCGGGGAGAGAGAGACGGACAGCGCCCCCCCGCGAGGACTCCGGACCCACCTCGATGGCCGCGCACCAGCCCCCGCGGACGCGGCGTTCCCGCGGGGCTGCACTCAGCCGGTACACCCGAACCCAACGCCGGGCCGCCCGGACGGCGCCACCACAGCGCCGCAGACCGCAGCCGGCAACAGCCCGCGGCCAAAGACCGAGGGCTCGACACATCGACCGCGACATAGCATACACCCTGGAACGGCCGCGGCAACCGCGGCGCACGGGTCGCCGCCATGCCTCCGTCGAGTCGGGGCGGCTCGTATGGAACGTCGCGCCGTGGTGCGGCGTTTTGTCGCAGACTTTCAGCCTGCCATGCGGAACGGTCCATTTCCCAGGGCGTTGCCCTGGGCTGATGAATGATGCCCTTTCAGGGCGCCGGACCGGAAGACCGCAGAGGTACCGCCTGCGATGTTTCGCTCTGCCATATCCGGCGCTCCTGTGCGCCGGCGGGGCGGCGGATAGGGGTAGGGACGGGGCATTGAGTTGCCCCGCCCCTCCCTCCGAACCGGACGGGCGGTTTTCCCGCATCCGGCTCTCCGGTTGATGGGTCACCGTCGAACGGACTGACAGGCGGCGGCATGGGC
>JAAYZO010000278.1 GCA_012514865.1 Lentisphaerota bacterium
AAAATGTGTCCGGACAGGACTCAGCCGAAAGGCGATTGAGAATACTTTGGGGCATTGGGGACAATGCCTCCAAAGTATGTGTTCTGGTGCTTTGGGCATTGCCTGCAATGCCGTCAAAGCACAGTAGACATTTTGGCGTCATCCCCCTGGGATGCACTCAAAATGTGGCGGCATGCGGCCGGCGAGGGGGGGCGCCGCCTGAAGCCGGCCTTGGACGGGTACCCCGCCGACACCGGCTTGCCGGGGTGGGGAGTATCCGGGGCGATCCGGAGTGAGGAGCCCATGCAGCAGCGCGCGAGAGCGGCCGTGGCCGACGAGGTGCGACGCTTCATCGCGACCGGCGCCAGCGACCCGCTCTTCTCGGCCTGGGATGGCCAAGACATCATGGACCGCATGGAGCGCGGGAACCGCGAGATCCTGGCCGCCCTCGTCGACGAGGTGCGGCGCCGGGCCGGCACGGCCGCCATGCCAGGCCCGCTGGAGGGCATCGACCTCGCGGCCCTGACGCGACAGAAGGTCGAGCCGATGGTCCGGGGGCTGTTCCCCAAGGCCAATCAGGACGCCGTGCTGGCGCTGGTCGAGCGCTCCGTGGTCGTCGTCACTCTGGACACCCTCGAGTCGGCGCTGGCGGCGTGCGCCTACCCAGCCTCGGCATGGGATCTCGCTAACCTTTATCTGGGGAGCGTCGGCGCCGAGCTGCTCAGCAAGGAGGCACCTCAGATCCTCGGTTTCAGCGAGGACACGACCTGCTTCGTGTCGCTGGACTGCTTCCGGCATGACGAGCCATTCGCGGATGTCGTGGTCCACGAGGTCGCGCATGTCTTCCACAACTGCCGCCGTCGGATGGCCGGCCTGACGGAGACGCGGCCGCGCCAGTGGCTTCTCGACATCGACTACCGCAAGCGCGAGACCTTCGCCTATGCCTGCGAGGCCTACGCGCGGATCCTGGCGCGCGCCGCCCGGGCCGCCGACCGGCGGGCCCTCGCCAACGAGTTCAGCGGCTCGGCCATCGCCGACAGCCGCGTCGAACCGGCCGAGGTGGCGGATCTCCTCCGCGAGGCCTGCACCCAGCGCTATGGCTGGAAGGCCATCCTGGCCCACTGCCGGCCGACGCGGTAGGCGGGAAGGGGACTACACGACGACAGAACTACGGGAGTACGGGACTACCGAGTCCGGACTCTGGATTTCCGACTCTGAACTCTCAGGCGTGCGTCAGTGCGCCGGAGGACGGTGCGTCTGTGGGGCCGGACTCTCTGACCTCCGACCTCCGACCTCTGACCTCGGGGAGGAGGAACGCCCAACGCTGAACGCCCAATGACAAACGTCGAAGCGGACGGGGATCGACAGGAGTCGATGGGAGTCGACAGGGATCGATAGGTGACGATGGGAAAGGGAACGCCCAAGGTCGAAGGGGACGGAAGAGAGGGGGAAGGCCCACGGAGCACACGGAAGGCGCGGAAGGGCGAGTGGTAGGTGACCACGAAGGACACGAAGAGCACGAA
>JAAYZO010000279.1 GCA_012514865.1 Lentisphaerota bacterium
CACAAGCGCTGGCTCGAGCAGGGCTGCACCCTCGTCAAGGGCAGCATGGACCGCTTCAAGGAGACAGCCGATCCGGTCCACGCCCACAAGATCGCCGTCATCCTCGACCGGGTGGCCGACACCTACTACGGCCTGCCCCTCGCCGCCCACCACCGCCTCTGCAACGGCCGCGACGGCCAGCCCCTCACCCGCGCCGAGTGGGAGGCCGTGCCCCGCCCGGCCATCTTCGAGGTCAGCTACCTCGGCGCCTGGAGCCGACGCCAGCCCTACTCGAGCCCGGGATGGCTGAACATGCTCCGCGAGCATATCTGGGTGGAGCCCTTCGCCCGCGTGCGCCATCACCCCGCCTTCAAGGAGGTCTCCCGACAGCTCTATGGCGACCCCGAAGCCCTCGACCGCAAGATCCGCACGCGCCTCCTGCGCGAGCTCTCGATGATGTTCCAGAGCGTCTTCTCGCAGAAGCTCCTGCACAACTACCAGGAGGCCATCTACATCGACCTCTGGCTCCTGGGCGTGCTGACCGAGGACCCCGTCCTGATCAGCTTCGCCGGGCCCTGCCAGGAGCTGTCGATGTACAACCACACCTACCAGGACGGCATGAACGGCGAAGGCGCGCCGAACTACCAGGCGATGCCGGGCGGCTACTACTACCCGGTGCTGAAGGACCCCAAGGGCTGGCTTCAGTACCAGCCCAACTTCCTCGAGGACAACCCGTTCGTCTGGGCGGCCAGCGCTGAGATGACCCGCAGCGAGACCGTCCGCGGGCTGTCCCTGGAGTGGGGCGATCAGCACCAGTACGCCTACGCCTCGAACTTCCTCAGCGACCCAGCGAAGGTGCGCGAGAACGAGCGTCGCGGCAGCCGCAACTGGCCTGGCTACGGCGTCGGCGTCCTGCGCGTCGGCGGCCACGGCCACCGCCAGGAGGTCAGCCTGAACTACACCCGCGTCACCCTCCACAACGCCCAGGATGCCCTCAGCCTGGAGTGCTGGTTCGACGGGGTGCCGGTGATGCGCCGCGGCGGCTACGCGGCATGGTGGCACAGCGCCCGGCTGCAGTGGGACCGCCCGGAGTTCCAGGCGCTGCGCGGCATGGACTACCCCCACCCCATCGAGGCGGCCGACGGCAGCGGCTTCAACTCGTGGTCGTGGTCGTGGGCCCACAGCGCCCTGAATCAGAACACCCTGACCGTCGACGACACCGGCACGGGCCGGGGCTGGGGCGATAATCGCGGCTATGGGGAGTGCGTCACCTTCAAGGGCGGCGAAGCGGCCGGCACGCCCGGCAGCGGCTTCCAGGTGCTCGATGTGCGCGACCACTACTCATGGTCGCGCGTGGGCAAGGACGTCCGCGACTGGCGGCGCACGATCGTCGGCGTGGAAGGCCCTGACGGCCGGCCGTACGCGCTCGACATCACCCACCTGGTCGGCGGTCAGCGCCATGCCCTCTACAACCAGGCCTGGGCAACACGCGCCGAGGCGCAGCTCCCGCCCGCCACCGGCCAGGCCGCGGACCTGGCACAGGCGATCCTCGACGCGGAGACGCCGACGGATGCCGCCCTCGCCCGTGACCTCGCGAGGGTCCGCGCCGTGGAGCGCACACGGCCGACCGGTGAACTCTACGGCGTCACCTGGCGGCAGGACTACGGGGCCTGGGGCCCCCGCGACCCCGACGGCAAGCCGTACCAGCGGCCGCTCCCCGAGGACGCCGGCAAGGTCCGCCTGCGCTTCATCGCACTCAACCAGGGCGACGGCCGCACCGAGCTGCTCAGCGGCAAGGGCCCCTGGATCGGCTGGCTGCGGCAGCCCCTGCCCGACGGCCAGCGCGTCAATGGCAACGTCGCCTTCACCGACGCCCGCGACATCCTCGTGGAAAGCCGCACCGGCGGCACGCCTGAGGCGCCCCTGCAGAGCGCCTTCGTCCATGTCCTCGAGGGCTTCCGCGACGACGAGTCGTCGGCCATCGCCGGCGTGGAGAGGCTCGAGGCGACATCCCTCGCGGGACCGGCACGGCAGATCACCGCACTGCGGCTGCGCTTCACCGCCGGACATACTGATACCCTCATCGTCCAGTCGGAGCCCGGCACCGTGCGCCTCCCCGATGGCACTGAGACCGATGCGCGCTACGCCCTCCTCCGGCACA
>JAAYZO010000280.1 GCA_012514865.1 Lentisphaerota bacterium
CCTGAGGCTGGCGGGGGTGATCAGGCCCTGGTGGATGAAGAAGGGCACCTTCGAGCTGTTGACGATCAGGAAGAACCAGGCGCCGGTGCCGATGAACTCGTCCTTCTTCAGGCCCATGGCGAGGAGGTAGACCTGCATGACCGGCCCGGCGGCGTGCGCCAGCATGGTGGCGATGCCGGCGAGGAGTCCGGCGCCGAGGGCCATGCCGAGGCCTTTGGGGACGCGCTCGTCGGGGATGACGCCGCGGTTGCGCAGGACGGTCAGCGCGACCATGGTCAGGACGATGATGCCGACGCTGAGGCGCAGGGCATGGTCGTCGATGCGGCTCATGATCTGGCTGCCGATGAGGATGCCGAGCAGGGCGATCGGCAGGACGCGCGAGAGCAGACGCCAGTTGGCGTGGCGGTGGTAGACGCACACCGCCAGGATGTCGCCGGCGATGAGCAGGGGCAGCATGATGCCGACGGCGGGACGGGCCCCGAAGAGGGTCACCAGGAGGGGCGTGCCCAGGAGGCCGAGGCCGGCGATGCCGGCCTTCGACATGCCCTGCAGCAGGATGCACAGCCCGGCGACAAGCCAGGCGCCGACACTGAGTTCCACCACGAACGTGAGCCTCCGTCACTCGCTCTCCAGAAGACGCCGCGCGGGTGTCATCATAGCGCCCCGGGTGAGGAAACGCCAGAACACCGCGCCGGGGAGAGGGGCTGTCTGAAAGTCCGGTTCTGGCACCCCTTCAGGGTGCGTGGTGTGCGGGTTCGCGGTTCCGGGGGTCGGGCTGCGCGCGACCCCCGGCTACGATCTGGCACCCCTTCAGGGTGACCAGGTGAGCGCTGACGCGATCTTCGATCAGCCCGCGCCGGGGAGAGTGGGAGGGAGAAGGGAAGACGATCTCGCCAGAACGAAAACCAGAATCACGAGCGACGCGATGGGCGTCGCTCATGATTCTGGCCGGTGAGTGGCGCCCGCCGGCCGGGCACGCCGGCCGGCGGGACGCGCGTGGGTGTGTCGATCAGGCCTTGAGGATGGCCTTGAGGTCGGCCTCGGCCGTCGTCGTCGGCATGATGTTGAAGTTCTCGACGAGGACCTGCAGCACCGCCGGGGTGACGAAGGCGGGGAGGGTCGGCCCGAGGCGGATGTTGCGCACGCCCAGGTGCAGGAGCGTGAGCAGGATGGCGACCGCCTTCTGCTCGTACCACGACAGGATCAGCGACAGGGGCAGGTCGTTGACGCCGCAGTTGAAGGCATTGGCGAGGGCCAGGGCGATCTGGACGGCCGAGTAGGCGTCGTTGCACTGGCCGACGTCGAGCAGGCGCGGGATGCCGCCGATGTCGCCGAACTCGAGCTTGTTGAAGCGGTACTTGCCGCAGGCCAGGGTCAGGATGACGCAGTCCGCCGGGACCTGCTGGGCTAGGTCGGTGTAGTAGTTCCGGCCGCTCTTGGCGCCGTCGCAGCCGCCGACGAGGAAGAAGTGCCGGATGGCGCCCGACTTGACCGCGTCGATGACGGGTCCGGCGACATTGAGGACGGCCTGGCGGGCGAAGCCGATGGTGATTTCCTTGAGGGGCTCATCGGCGGCGAAGCCGGGTGCCGCGAGGGCGGCCTCGATGACCGGTGCGAACTGGCGGTTCGGGACGTGGGTGACGCCGGGCCAGGCGACCAGGCCGGTGGTGAAGATGCGCGCCTTGTAGGTCTCGCGCGGCCGCTGGATGCAGTTGGTGGTCATGAGGATGGCGCCCGGGAAGGCGTCGAATTCCTTGGCCTGGTCCTGCCAGGCGCCGCCGTAGTTGCCCGCCAGGTGCGGGTACTTCTTGAGGCCCGGGTAGGCCAGGGCCGGGAGCATCTCGCCGTGGGTGTAGACGTTGATGCCCTTGCCGGCGGTCTGCTGCAGGAGCGCCTCGAGGTCGCGCAGGTCGTGGCCGGAGACCAGGATGGCCTTGCCCTTGACGGCGCTGATCTTGACGCGGGTCGGCTCGGGATGGCCGTAGGTGCCGGTGTTGGCCGCGTCGAGCAGCTCCATGACCTTGAGGTTGGCCTCGCCGCAGCGCAGGCACCACCCGGTCAGGGCCTTGGCGTCGGTCGGGTTGCCGGCCAGGAAGGCGAGGGCCTCGTGGAAGAAGGCGTAGACGGCCGGGTCTTCCTTGCCGAGGATGTGGGCGTGGTCGGCGTAGGCGGCGGCGCCCTTGAGGCCGTAGACGAGGAGTTCCTGGAGGCCGGTGACGTCCTTGCCGACGGTGGTCAGGCGGGCCTGGATGCCGACGGCGGCGCCCTGGGCGACCATGCCGGCGACGTCGCCGGCAGGCTGGAAGCGCGACGCCTCCGGGAGGGCCTCGGGGCGGACGCCCTTGGCGGCGCAGGCCTTCTCGTACAGCGCCACGGCGCGGTCACGCGCCACCGCCAGCCGGCGCACGACGCCGGCCAGGCGCTCGGGGTCGAAGTTGACGTTGGTCACCGTGGTGAAGAGGCCCTCGACGACCGCGACGTCGACCTCGCGGTCGGTCTGGCCGAGCGTGCCGGCGCGGTGAGCCGCGGCGCTGACGCCCTTGAGCTGGTGGACGATCAGATCCTGGAGGGTCGCCACCTGCGGGTCCTTGCCGCAGACACCCATCGCGGTGCAGCCTTCGCCCCTGGCCGTCTGTTCGCACTGGTAGCAGAACATGCTCATCTCGTGTCTCCTTGCTTCCTGTCTGGTTGCCCTGCGGGAGTCATTCCCCTGACTGCCGTTGCCACGAACTCGTTATCCGCGTTCCTACTAGTACGCCGCCGTTGCCGCCGGCGCTACTGCCATTGCCCTCAGCCCTGGGGCGCCCCGGTGTGGTCGAAGACCTCGACCGCCATCGGGATCGCCTTGCCCGAACGCTGCACGGCCTCCTCGGCCAGCCGCACGATCCCGCCGCAGCAGGGCACATGCATGCGCGCCACCGTCAGGCTGCGAATCGCATTGCCGGCCAGGATCGCCGCCAGCTTCTCGACGTAGCCCTCGGTCGCGTCGAGCTTCGGGCACAGGACCGCCACCTTGCGGCCCTTCAGGAGCCGGTCGTGGAAGCCCGGCACCGCGATCGCCACGCAGTCGGCCGCCAGGAGCAGATCGGCGCCCTCCCACCACGGCGCCTGCACCGGCACCAGCCGCAACTGCACCGGCCACTGCGTCAGCGCCGAGGCGGCCGCTGCCGCCGCCGGGCCCGCCGCGGGCGCCGCGCCGGCGGCGGCGGCCGTCCGGAAGGCGAAGGCGCGGCTGCCGGGGCAGCCGCCACCACCGCCGCCGGCCGCGAAGGCGAAGGCACGACTGCCAGGACAGCCGCCAGCCGGGGCCGGGGCCGACGGAGCCGACGCCGACGCGGCCTGGCGCTGACGCTGCGCCACCGCCGCCGGGTCGAAGTCCGCCGCCTCGCGCTCCTCGATCGTGATCGCGTCCACCGGACAGCCGCTCAGGCAGTCGCCCAGGCCGTCGCAGTAGATGTCGCTTACCAGCTCGGCCTTGCCGTCGACCATCTGGATGGCACCTTCGTGGCAGGCGTGCACGCACTTGCCGCAGCCGTTGCATTTCTCGCGGTCGATATGGACGATCTTGCGTTTCATGGTCTGTTATCCTCGCCAGCCCTTAGTTAAGGTAAAGAGTGCCGCTTCAGGACACCGCCCGCCGCGGCTCCGACGATGTCGCCCCGGCCACCGGGCCGCCGGCGGGACCCGCCTTCGGCCGCCAGACATCCGCCAGGGTCGTCCGCGCCAGATGCTCGCGGGCTTCCTGGTTCATCCCGTGCAGCACCCGGCCCAGGACGCAGCAGTGACCGTCGCAGATCGGCTTGTCCAGGAGGCACTCGGTCGTCTCCAGCGGGCCGTCAATCGCTTCGTACACCGCCAGGAGCGTCACCGACACCGCCGGCCGCGCCAGGCGGACCCCGCCATGCGGACCCCGCTCGGTCTCGACCAGGCCCGCCCGGCTCAGCGCCTGCAGCACCTTCACCAGATGCGCCTGCGAGGCGCCGATGCGCTCGCCCAGCTCCCGGGTGCGCACCCGCTCGCCCTCGGCCTTCGCCAGGAGCATCGCCGCGTGCAGACCCAGACTCGCTGCTTCTGAAACTCGTATGAGACCCGCCATGGTGCCCGCCTTATTCCGGTGTTGTGGTATTAGAATATCACATTAGGGAGAGAGTTCCAGTCGGGCGGAGAGAAAAAAGTGCGGCGGGGAGAGAGGAGGATGGAGAATGAAGGATGGGGAGGAGGAGAACGAGGACGAGGAAGAGGATGGGAGAACGAGGACGAGGACGAGGACGAGGAGGAGGAGGAGGAGGACGAGGATGGGGAATGGGGGAACGAGGACGAGGACGAGGACGAGGAGGAGGACGAGGATGGGGAATGGGGGAACGAGGACGAGGAGGAGGATGGGGGCTGCCTCCGTTCGTTGTCGGGATCGTTGTCGTGATCGTTGTCCTCTGATCGGGGTGGTGCGGCGGGAGACAAGGATGACGATTAGGATGACGACAAGGATGGGACGGGCTCTGCCTCCGTTCGTTGTCGTCATCCCTGCGGCGGGGGTCGTTGTTCTACCGCGGAGGACGCAGAGGGACGCAGAGGGACGCAGAGGGACACAGAGGGACACAGGGGGATGTTCGTGGCCGATGGGCCCTACGCGGGTCCCCCCCCATGACCGCATCGACCACCGCCACGCTCCATCCCCTTGAGGTCCATCCTCAGCCTCCTCTGAGTCCTCCGCGGTGGATGCCTTCCTGGTCCGGCCTGGCCACGCCCGCGTTGCTCACTGCTGGCCCTGACGGCTCGGCTGCCGCCGCGGCCCTCCGGCCGGCCGGCGGCGTCGCGTCCCCGTCGTTGTCAGGGCAGGCGGCAGCGCCAGAGGTCGGCGCCGGAGCCGTAGTAGAGGGCGCCGTCGCTGGTGACGAGGAAGCCATGGACGCGGTCCAGGGAGGGGTGCTTGCCGATGATCCGTACGGCGTTGTCCGCCGGATCGAAGGCGAAGACGGCGCCGTTGCCGATGCCGTAGACGATGCCGCGGGGTCCGACGGTGGCGTCGTTCAGCATGGGGAAGGCAGCGGGTGAGGCGGGCAGGTCGCCGGTGCTCAGGACCTGCCGTTTCACCGGGTCAAAGAGGTAGAACGCCGTGCCGGCGAGGCCGAAGACGCGGCCATCGTTGAGGCGGACAGCGCGGCCGTAGGTGCGCGTGCCGGGGACGGGCTTGCCGGACCAGGTCATGGCGGCCCTGGCGGGATCCCAGAGGTAGATCGCGGCCTCGTCGGCCACGGGTATGGCGCTGCTGCCGCCGCCGACCGAGGCACAGGCCAGGATCTCGCCGGTCTCAGGCAGGGCGGTGAGGTAGGTCAGGCTGAGGTCGGGCAGGGGGCAGGGCCAGTGCTTCCAGGTGCGTGTCTCCGGGTCGACCTGGACCAGGGCGCCGCCGAGGCGGCCTTTGGCGGGGGTGGTGCCGAAGTAGAGCTTCCCATCGGGTCCGCGTTCCCACTGGTTGGGGCGTTCCTGGCCGGGCACCGAGGCGGCGATGCGGATCGGGTTCTGGTGGGCCTTGCGGGGCTGGGCGGGATCGAAGAGGTCGATATGGCAGCCCATGTAGCTGGCGAGGTAGAGTCCGCCGCGGTCGGGGATGATGTCATAGATCTGGAAGGCGCCGTGGGCGACCATGCCATGGCTCTGCATGGCGCCGGTCGCGAGGTCCATGGACCACAGGAGTCCGGGGAAGAGCCCGCCGCCCCAGAGGCGGCCCTGGTACTCGCAGGCGACGCTGTAGATGGTGACCGGTCGGCCCTCGTAGGCGACCGGCACGGCGCGCCGTTCGCCGGCGGCATTGGCGAGGGTGAGGGCGCCCTCGGCGGTGAGTTCGACGACGGTGTCGTCGCCGGCCTGGAGGCGCGTCCTGTCGACGCGTTCCGGCGCGGCGGGTCCGGGCTCGATGCGGTCCGGGTGGCAGCGGAACTCGGTGGTGCCGATGCGGCCGTAGACGTGGCCATCCTCGCCGGTCCAGATCGTCGGCGAGCCCTGCGCCTCGGTGAGGTCCGGCGGCAGGATCTGCCGGCGGGCGCCGGTGGCGGGGTCGACATGCCAGAGTTCGCGGTGGTGGAGTCCGACCGCGGCGTAGATGGCGCCGTCGGCGTCGTCGACGCCGATGCGGGTGCAGTAGCGCTGCCGGCGGTCGTCGGTCAGGGGCCCGTAGGCCTTGATGGCGCCGGTGCGCGTGTCGCAGGCGACGACGTGGGGTCCCGGGTAGACGCCGATCGTCCAGCGGCCATCGCGGTCGAGGTGCTGGCCCATCCAGTAGGTCGCCGGCTCGACCGGTATGCCGAGGTCCTCGAGCCGGCCGGTGGCGGGATCCCAGCGCAGGAAGCGCCCCGGGCTGCCGGCGTAGAGGTAGAGCCTGCCATCGGCGCCGCGGGTCATGAAGACGCGCCCCTTGCCGAAGGCGGTGGTGTCGACCCAGATCGGCGCGGAGCCATCCAGCGGGATGCCGAGGGCGGCAGTGCGCTCGCTGGTGGCGTAGGGCGCCCAGGCCACGTAGCCGCCGCCCGGGCCGCGGGTGACCGTGGACAGGGACAGCGACCGCTCGATCATCGGCGGGCCGAGACGCTCACAGGCGAGTTCCGGCACCTCGGCGGCGCCGGCTGCCACGGCGATCAGGCTGGCGACCAGAACGGCATGTCGGCACATCGGCGGGCTCCTCGGGGTGTCTTCACAGGCGCGGATGCAGTACAGTGGTGGCCGGAAACCCGGCGCGCCAGTCCGATGGCGACGACGGGAGAAGGAGTTCGGAGTTCGGAGTTCGGGGGCCGGGCCTCGGGCCTCGGGCGTCCGGAGTTCGGAGGTCGGAGGTCGGAGGTCGGAGGTC
>JAAYZO010000281.1 GCA_012514865.1 Lentisphaerota bacterium
ATGGACATCACCGACCTCGTACGTCCGGGCGGGACGAACCTCCTCGGCTTCCACCGTCCGGCCGGGTCATCGCCGGCGGCGCTGGTGATTCGTCGGGTGCGCTGGCGTCAGGTGGCCGGCGCCGCGTCGTCGCGGCGCTCGTCGTACGCCCTGAGCGGGGGCCCGGTCTCGTCGCAGGTCGCGGTCGACGACCGTGGCGGCCTGGTCGTGACCGCCGGCGGTCGCGAGTACCGCCTGCGCTCGACCTGGTCATGGCCGGGCGCGGGTCTGAATGCCCTCGGCGCGGCCAGCGAGAGCGCCCGCTGGGCGGTGCGGGTCGAGCCGTCCGGTCCGGCGGCCTGGACGGTCGAGGCGACCGATCCCGCCTACGTCCTGCGGCGTGAGGTCCACAACGAGGCCGGTCGCGTGCGCGTGCGTGATCTCCTGACCAACCGCACCGATCGGCCCCTCGGCATCATCGTCCGCCAGGACCTCGATCTGGCCGGCGAGCCGGTGCCGGTAGTCTATCTCGGCGGCAATCCCGATCCGACGGTCACCGCGGTCTCGCCGCGCGGCAACACCACGCTGTTCGTGCCGCTGGGCGATTTCGGCCTCGGCCTGGCTCTGGAAGACGACGCCAGCCGCTGCCAGGCGCGCCTGACCGTCAGCCCGGACGCCCTCAGCGCCGGCTGGGAGAACCGCCACCTCGCCCTGGCGCCCGGCGAGTCGTATGCCCTCGAGTGGTCGCTGTACCCCTGTGGCCACGGCGACTACTGGGCCTTCATCAACCGCGTCCGCCGCGACTGGGGTGTCAATGACATCACGGTCCAGGGGCCGTACGCCTTCCTTCAGCCGACACGCTATGCCGCCGCCGCCCCCGAGGACCTGCGCGGGCATCTCCAGGCCGGCCGGCAGCGTGGCATCATCACCGGCGGCGGCTGGCACTACGACGACGCCCCCATGCCGCGGCTGCTGGCCTTCGGCACCGGCATCTTCAGCGAGCCCTTCGAGGAGTACCGGCGGCTGCTCCGCGCTGCCATCGGCACCTTCCGCGAGGCCGCGCCGGAGGTACCGGTCATGGTATATGTCCACTGCTTCTACAACGGCCCGCAGACCGAGGCCGAGAAGGAGCGCCTGCGTGACAGTTGGGCGACCGACCGCGAGGGCGCGCAGCAGGAGCACGCCTGGGGCGAGCGGTACCAGCCCTCGCCCATGGTCGTGCCGACCCTGAGCAACCGCTTCGGGCCGGAGTTCCTGAAGGCCTGCGAGGCCCTCCTCGACGACTACGGCGCCGGCGGCCTCTACCTCGACGAGAGCAACGGCGGCCATGTCGACTACACCTGGAATGCCTGGGACGGTCGCTCGGCGCAGATCGACCCGGCGACCTACCAGATCGAGGCCCTGGTCGGGCACCCGGTGCTGATGAGTGTCCCGGTCCGGCAGGCCCTGGCGGCCCTCATCGCGGCGCGCGGCAAGGCCTTCATCGCCAATGGCACCCCCTACGTCATGGCCGAGAACCACGGGCGCTACCCGCGCTTCGTCGAGGCCCAGCACCTCGCCAGCCGCGCCAGCGAGACGCACCTGTACACGCCGCTGATCTGGGACTACGGCGTCGTCGAGGACTGCCGGCGGCTGCGCCGGGCCCTGGCCTGGGGGACCCTCCCGGTGCGCCTCAACCTGGCGCAGTCGGCCGGGCCGCTGGCGCGCTGCTTCCCGCTGACGGTCCAGGAGGTCCACCCCGGGTGGATCCTCGCCCGCGAGCGCCTCGTGATCAGCGACAGCGGCCGCTACGGCTGGCCGGGCGAGACGGTCCCGGCGCGCCTCTACGTCTGGCAGGAGGACCTGATCGAGCAGCCGGTGCGGGACCTGGTCGTGGACGGCGCCGTCGCGATCGAGGTTCCCGCGCGCGGCCTGGCGATCCTGGAACGGCGGTGAGGGGCCGGGCGTCGGCTCGGCATCCCTCCGGGTGCCCTTGCCCGGCGGCGTTGGCGGGGCTATCCTTGCCGAACGTCACGGAGTGTCGCCTGCGTCGGGTGGTATCAGGAGGACTGCGCTCATGCGTTGGCCATCGTGGTGGGGTCTGGCTTCCGCTCTTCTTTTCGGTATTGGTGCGGGAGTCCGCGGCCAGGCGCCGCTGCGTGCCGAGGTCGAGGCCGCGCAGCAGTCTCGGCCGAGCGTTTCGGCGGTGGTGGTCGACGGCGCGGCGCTGCTGCGCCAGGCGGGCGTGGCTGGTTCGCTGGAGCCCGAGTCGGCCTGTGTCTGGCATCTCGGGGATGGCGACCCGGTGGCGGTGCCGTCGCGTCTGGATCTGGTCGATGGCGTGGGGCGTCTGCTCTGGCAGGTGCCGCCGGCGCCGACGGCCGGCGCGGCGGGCGCGGTGGCGCGTTTCCGCCTGGAGTTCGGGGTCACGGCGGCGCCGGCGGGGACGCCGCGGCTGCCGGCGGGGAGCCTGGACAACCTGATTGACAACGGCGGCTTCGAGCGTGCCACGGCGGACGGCGGTCTCGAGGGCATCGCGCCGGCGGTCTTTCAGCGCGACTTCCGGCGTGTCGACGACGGCTCCGGCGGTCAGGCGCTGGCCTTCAATGCCGACCCCGAGGGCCGCGGGCCGGCCTTCACCACGCCCTGGCTGGCGATCGGCGGGAGCCAGGCGTACGCCCTGTCGTTCCGGCATCGTGCCGAGCAGGCCGAGGCGCATCCGCGCTACAAGCTGATCGCCTTCGGCTATGTCAACTACCGCGACGCCGAGGGCAAGGCCCTGCCGCGCGTCAGCATCTTCAACTCGCGCCTGGGTCACACCGATGGCTGGCAGGCCTTCAGCAGCACCGTGGTGGCGCCGCCGGAGGCGCGCTGGGCTTCCCTTGAACTCCGCAACGGCAGCCAGGTGCCCTATGCGGTCAGCATCGACGATCTGCGTTTTTCCCCGGCGTCCCAGGCCGAGGTCGAGGTCGCCACGACCGCCGCCGGCCGCACCGTCCGCCTTCGTCTCGACGACCCGGGCGTGCGGCGTTTCGACCTCGGCCCCGCGACCTCGCCGGTCTGGGACGGCTTCCAGGCGCTGACGCCGGCATCGACCTACAGCCCGGAGGCCGGCTTCGGCTTCACGGCCCTGCAGCGTCCCGACGCCAGCGACCGGGTGCTGCCCGAGGCCCTGTCACGCGACTTCATCACCGCGCAGCGCGCCGACCTGCGCGTCGATCTGCCGGACGGCGAGGTCGACCTCTGGTTGCTGGCCGGCGACTCGCAGGCCGGCGGCGTGGTGGTCTGGATCTACCGCGACCAGCGCCTCAGCATCAACGGTACGGAGGTCCTCAACCGCGCCCCGGCGCCGACCGAGTTCTTCCGCACCTCGTACCTGGCGCACTACCACGACTTCTGGCTCCCGGGGCAGGACTACTACGACACCTTCGTGGCGCCGCGCTTCGAGTCGCTGCGGTTCCCGGCGGTGGTGACCGGGGGGCGCCTGCTGGTATCCTGGAGCAACCTCCCGGTCGCGGCCCTGGTGGTGGCGCCGCGCGCTCTGCGTGACGGCCTTGACGTCGAGCTGGAGCGCCTGGCGGCGTCGCGGCGCCGGGCGACGCCGGTCGAGGCGGTGCCGGGTCCGGCGGAGGAGGCGGGCCTGGAGCCGTCGGCAGCCGAGTCCACTCAGGGCTTCGTCGTCTTCCGCCGGCCGCCGAACGAGTCGATCTATCCGAGCAGCCGTCCGCAGGCCGGCGAGCGCCTCGAGGCGCTGCGCTGTTTTGCGACGCCGGGCGAGCGCGAGCCGGTGCACCTCTCGCTGTGGCCGCTGCGTGATCTGGGCGACGTCCGGGTCGGCGCCGCCGACTTCGTCTCCGCGGCGGGCCGCATTCCGGCGGCGGCGGTGGATGTGCGCGTGGTGCGTCAGGTGTTCAAGAGAGAGGGCCGCGGCACGGGCTCCTACCGCTACCGCGTGTCGCCGTATTTCCTCGACCGTCGCGAGGCGGTGCCGGTGACGGCCGGGACGACCTGGAGCTGGTGGGCGACGGTCGAGGTCCCCGAGGCGACTCCGGCGGGCACCTACGAGGGGGCCCTGGAGATCACCACCGCGGCGGGTGCGGCCGTGCGGGTGCCGTGGTCGCTGCGGGTGCTGCCCTTCCGCCTGGCGCCTCTGCCGATCGTGCAGGGCTATTACTACTTCCCGGGCGAGCCCTGGTACTCGACCTTCTGGGGCGCCAACGTGCGCGGCTCGCGCTACCGCGACGACCCGGAGATCCGGGCCATGATCGACCAGAACGAGCGGCGTGCCCTGCGTTTCATGGCGTCGCTGGGTCTGAACAGCGTCGCCTTTGGCGACGACCTCCGCGGCGATCTGGAGCTGCGCGACGGCGAGGTCAGCCTCAAGCCCGACAACCGCCTGGCGCTGTGGATGGACCTGTACCGCGACGCGGGCATGGGCCCGATGCCCTTCTACGGCTTCCAGCCCATCGGAGCGGGCAACAACCTCTCCTGGCTGGACCGCACCGGCCTGGCGGAGCCCTTCACGCCGGCCTGGACGCGCGCCTACCGCAGCCTGGTCGAGTCCTGCCAGCGCCTCGGCCGCGAGCGCGGCTGGCCGGAGATCCTCTGGTACATCTCCGACGAGCTGAGCAACCACGGCGAGCCCGGGGCGCAGAAGGGCGTCGCCCTGGCCAAGGCCCTGGCGGGGCTGCCGGGGGCGCGTGTGATTGCCTCGATGAACGGCCCCTGGGAGCACATCATGGTGCCGCACCTGACCCTCTCGATGCCGAACATCGCCTTCCCGATCACTGACGAGACGGTCGCCATGATTCGCGACGCCGGCTCGGAACTCTGGCTGTACAACTGCGGCGACGAGCGCCTGAACCTCGGCCTCTACCCGTGGCGTCTGAAGGCCGGCGGGCGTTTCCAGTGGCACTTCCACGGCCAGGCGAGCGACCCATGGGACGACCTCGACGGCCGCGGCGGTGACACCTCCTACTGCCTGGGCCTGCCGGGGCCGGACGAGGTCGTCCCGGCGATCCAGGCGCAGACGGTGCGCGAGGCGATCGACGACCACCGCTACCTCGCCACCCTGGAGAAGGCCCTGGCCGCGGCCCGGGGCGATGCCGGCAAGGCCGCCGTGGTGGCGCGTGCCGAGGCCTTCCTCGCGGACCTGCGCGAGCGCATCCCGGTGGACATCCGCACCCTGGTCGGCTTCCAGGTCGACCCGCGTGCCGCCGGCGCGGCGCTGGGCGGCGAGTTCAAGAACACCGATGCCCTCGACCGCGTGCGCTGGGCCGCGGCGCAGCTCATCATGGATCTGGAGGGCGCCCGATGACAACGCGTCTGCGGGTCCTTCTCGGGGTCGGGGCGGTCCTGGCGCTCGCGGCCGGCCCGGTGCTGTGGGGCCAGGTCGAGCTGCCGCGCCTGGAGGCGCTGCGGCTGGCCGCGCCGGTCGTCCTCGACGGCCGTCTGGACGAGGCCTGCTGGGCCACGGCGCCGAGCGCCTCGGAGTTCCGGGCGCTCGCGGCGGGCAAGCACGCCCCGCAGACCCCCGAGCCGACGCAGTGCCAGGTGGTCTTCGACGACGAGGCTCTGGTGCTCGCCGTGGTCTGCCACGAGCCGCGCATGGGCGACCTCATCGCCGAGGCGGCCGAGCGCGACGGCGCCATCTGGCTGGATGACTCGGTCGAGATCTTCCTCGTGCACGGCACGGCGCACTACTACCAGTTCGGCATCAACTCGCGCGGGACGCTCTACGACGCCCGGGTGGCCATCCAGCCGGACGGCACCGGCGGCGACCTCGCCACGGGGCGGCTCTGGGATGGCGCCTGGGAGGCCGTCGTCCGGCGTGAGGCGGACCGCTGGACGATCGAGGCGAGGATACCCTTCGCCACCCTCGACCTGACGCCGCGGACGCCGTCGGAGTGGCGTTTCAGCGTCGGCCGCACGGCGGCGCGTCGGCGTGAGTACAGCTCCTGGTCGCCGGTGGTCAAGGGCTTCCACGACCTGCCGCGTTTCGGGACGCTGGCCGGCCTCGACGTCGACTTCCGGCGTTTCGTCATCGACGGCACGGCCCTCGAGATGCCGGCGCTGCGCGTCGGCCGCAACGCCATCCGTCTGGCCATGCCGGTGCTGCCCGAGGCGGGGCCTTTCCTGGTGAGCAGCGCCCTGCGGCCGTGGTCGGCCGAGGCCGGCGCGATGGCCTTCCCGGCCGGCCGGACGGTGGCGGCAGTGGACGGGGTGCTCTCGGTTGACGTGGAGCTGACCGTTCTCCAAGGCAAGGTCCTTCACGAGGCCGGCCTGCAGATCCTCGACGCGGCGAGCGGCCGGGCGGTGCTGCAGCGCCGGCATCTCTTCCGGGCTCCGGAGCCCTTCGTGGCGGCGTTGCCGTGGGCGGTGCTCTACCCGAGTGACGGCACGGCCGAAGTCGCGGTCGACCTGGCGGTGACCCCGGAGTCGGCGCACGGCCGCCTGCGGGCGACGCTGCTTGGCGCGGCGGGGCTCACCCGTGAGGTCGCCGTGGCGGTGGATCATCCCGGGTCGTGGCGTCTGTCGCTGCCGCTCGCGGATCTCCCCGGCGGCTACTACCGCGTGGCGGTCATCGGCGAGCTGGCCGACCTCGGCCGTTGCGAGGCCGAGCTGCGCTTCCTGCTGACGCCGGGGCCGTTCGACTGAGGGTGCCCCGGCCGCGGGGCGGCGTTTCAGGGCTTCGCGGCGGAGCTCGCCGCGATCTCCTCACGGCGCAGGCAGGCGACCTGATGGCCGTTCCCTGTGCTCTCCAGGGCCGGTTCGTGCTCGGCGCACGACGGCAGAGCCCACGGGCAGCGCGTCCGGAAGGCGCATCCCGACGGGGGCGACAGCGGCGACGGCAGGTCGCCCTGGAGGAGCAGCCGCCGGCGGCGGCGTTCGCGTTCCGGATCGGGGTCGGGGAGGGCGCTGACCAGGGCCTGCGTGTACGGGTGTCCCGGTGACGCGATGACGGCCGCGGCCGGGCCGACCTCCACCAGGCGGCCGAGGTACATCACCGCGATGCGGTCGGCGAGGTGGTGCACCACCGCCAGGTCGTGGCTGATGAAGAGCATGGCCAGGCCGCGCTCGCGGCAGAGCCGGTCCAGCAGGTTGATGATCTGCGCCTGGATGGAGACGTCCAGGGCCGACACCGGCTCGTCGGCAATGATCACCCGCGGCGACGTCGCCAACGCCCGCGCGATGGCCACACGCTGACGCTGCCCGCCGGAAAACTCGTGCGGGTAGCGCCAGGCCTGCTCCGGGGTGAGGCCGACCTCGCCCAGGAGGTCCCCCACCGCGGTGCGCAGGGCCGCACCGGCCAGGGCCCGGCGGACGCGCAGGGCCTCGCCGAGAGTCTCCTGGACGGTCAGGCGCGGGTTCAGCGAGGCATAGGGATCCTGGAAGACCATCTGCAGGTCGGGCCGCAGGCGCCGGCGTTCCCTGGCGGGCAGTCGGGCGAAGGGCCGGCCCTGCAGGAGGACCTCGCCAGTGCCGATCGGCACCAGGCCGGCGCAGGCGCGCGCCAGGGTCGACTTGCCGCAGCCCGATTCGCCGACCAGGCCGAGGACCTCGCCTGCGTCGAGGCGCAGGGACACCCCGCGCACGGCCTGCACCACGGCGCCGCCCTCGAGAGCGAAGCCGACGCGCAGGTCGCGGACCTCGAGGCAGGGCGCTGCCGCGGCGGTGCTGCCGGCTGCCGGGGGTGCCATCGGATGGGGCCTCACGGTCATCGGTCAGAGTTCTCCTCGCTGGCGGCGGAGGCAGGCCGTGGCATGGCCGGCTGACAGCTCGCGCAGGGCCATGGGCTCGCGGCACACCGGTGCGGCGTGGCGGCAGCGCGGCGCGAATGGGCAGCCGGGCTCGGGCGCGGTGATGCGTGGCGGCTGGCCCGGTATGGCCTCGAGGTCGCGGCGTGGCTCGAGCGCCAGGCGTGGCAGGGCGCGGTAGAGCGCCTCGGTGTACGGGTGGAGGGGCTGGCGGAAGACCGCCTCGACGGGGCCGGTCTCGACGATGCGTCCGGCATACATCACCGCGACGCGGTCGCAGGCGCCGGCGACGACGCCGAGGTTGTGGGTGACCAGGATCATGGCCATGCCGCGGGCCTGCTGCAGGCCGCGCATCAGCTCGAGGATCTGCGCCTGCACGGTGACATCCAGGGCCGTGGTCGGCTCGTCGGCGATGAGCAGGTCCGGTCCCGCCATCAGGGCCATGGCGATCATCACCCGCTGACGCATGCCGCCGGAGAGCTGGTGCGGGTAGCCGCGGGCGCGTTCGGCGGCGTCCTGGATGCCGACGTCGCGCAGGGCCGCCTCGGCGCGGTCGAGGGCCTCGCGGCGGCTGCAGCGGCCGTGGCAGCGCAGGACTTCGGCCATCTGCGTGCCGATGCGCAGGCAGGGATTCAGGGCGGTCATCGGGTCCTGGAAGATCATGCCGATGCGCCGGCCGCGGAGGTCGCGGAGGCGGCGTTCGCCGCAGCTCAGGAGGTCGGTGCCATCGAAGTCGGCGCGGCCGGCCTCGAGGCGCCCGGGCGGGGTCGGTACAAGGCCGAGGAGGGCCATGCAGGTGACGCTCTTGCCGGAGCCCGACTCGCCGACCAGGCCGAGGGTCTCGCCGCGGTCGACCTGGAAGGAGACGGCCTCGACGGCGCGCACGACGCCGTCGCGGGTATGGAAGCGCATCGTCAGGTCATGGACATCCAGGAGGGCCATCCGGTCAATCCTCGGACGAGCGCGGGTCGAGCGCATCGCGCAGGCCGTCGCCGACGAAGTTCAGGGAGAAGAGGGTCAGGGAGAAGCAGAGGGCCGGGAAGATCAGGAGCCACGGGTAGGCCTCCATCTTCTCGGCGCCCTCCTGGATCATGAGGCCCCATGAACTCATGGGCGGCTGGACGCCGAGGCCGAGGAAGCTGAGCATGGCCTCCAGGAGCATGACGGCGGGGACGGTCAGGGTCGCGTAGACCGCCACCGGGCCGAGGGCGTTGGGGATGATATGGCGGAGCAGGATCCGCGCCGGGCTCAGGCCGAGGCAGACGGCCGCCTCGACGAACTCGCGGCGGCGCAGGCCCATGACCTGGCCGCGGACGATGCGGGCCATGGTCAGCCACTGCACCGCACCGATGGCGACAAAGAGCAGCCGGATGTCCTGGCCGAAGGCGACCATGAGGAGGATGACGAAGACGGTGAAGGGCAGGGCGTAGAGGACGTCCACAATCCGCATCATGAGGGCATCGACGCGGTCGCCGGCGTAGGCCGAGACGGCGCCGTAGAGGACGCCGATGAGCATCGAGACAGCGGTGGCCAGGAAGCCGACGGCGAGCGAGACACGTCCGCCGTGGAGGACGCGGGTGAGGACATCGCGGCCGAGGGCGTCGGTGCCGAACCAGTGCTGCGGCGACGGCGGCCGGGCGCCGCGGGCGAGGTCGGTCGCGGCGTAGTCGTAGGGACTCAGCGGAGGACCGGCCAGGCAGGCCAGCGCCAGGACGACGAAGACGACCAGGCCGACCAGGGCCATGCGGTTGCGGCGCAGACGACGCCAGGCGTCACGCCAGAGCGAGGCGCGGCGCGGCGGGGCCGCGGCGGCGGCCGGTGCGGCGGTGGTGGTGTCAGGCGTTGCGGGCATCACGCAATCTCGGATCGAGCCAGAGGTGCACGACGTCGACCAGGAGGTTCAGGACGACGATCAGCACGGCGTAGAACAGCACCGTGCCGAGGACCATGGTGTAGTCGCGGTTGAAGGCGGCGTTGACGAAGAACCGCCCCAGGCCGGGTATGAAGAAGATCGTCTCGACGGCGAAGGACCCGGTCAGCAGCCCGGCGCTGGCCGGCCCGAGGTAGGTCACCACCGGCAGGAGCCCGCCGCGCAGGCCATGCCGGACGACCACCTGCCAGCCGGGGAGGCCCTTGGCGCGGGCCGTGCGCATGTAGTCCTGCGAGAGGACCTCGAGCATGCCGCCGCGGGCCAGGCGGGCGATGTAGGCGGCGTAGTACAGCCCCAGGGTCAGGGCCGGCAGGACGCGGTCGCCGGGGTGGTCCCAGCCCATCGGGTTGACCCAGCCCAGGGTCAGGGCGAAGGCGAGGATCAGGAGGGGCCCGAGCACGAAGCTGGGGAGGCAGATGCCGCCCATGGCCACGCCCATGAGGAGGTGGTCCCAGAGGCGGTTGCGGCGCACCGCCGCGACCACCCCGGCGGGGATGCCCAGGACGAGGGCCACCACGAGGGCGTAGGCGCCCAGTTCGAGCGACACCGGGAAGGCCTCGGCGATGACCTCCTGCACGGTGCGCTCGGGGTGGCGGAACGACGGCAGGTCGCCGCGCAGAAGGTGCGTCATGTGCTGGAGGTACTGCCGCCAGAGCGGCTCGTCAAAGCCGTAGCAGGCCGCCAGGCGGGCGCGCACGTCGTCGGGCATGCGGCGCTCGTCGGAGAAGGGGTCGCCGGGGGCCAGGCGGACCATCAGGAAGGTCGCCACCGAGATGACCAGCAGCACCGGCACTGCCTGCAGCACTCGTCGGGAGATCAGCCGCCACATGGTTGCCCGCGGGCCCTCTCGTATGGCCGCCGCCCGGGATCGCCTGATCCCTGGATTGGCGCGCGGCACTGGGCCAGTACTATAGCGCCGCGGCGCCGGGCCGGGAGGGCGGGGACCGCGGGGACACTGGGGACACTGGGGACATTGAGGGACGGGAACGCCCAACGCTCAACACTGAAGCGGGGAGGATGCCGGGGAAAACGGGGGACGGGAACGCCCAACGCTCAACGCTCAACGCCCAACGCTCAACGCTGAAGCGGGGAGGATGCCGGGGACGCTGGGGATACTCCAGCGGCATGCGGGTGCGCGGCGAACCCATCCTGGAGTCCCTTGTGTCCCTTGTGTCCCTTCTTGGGAGGCCCGCGGGCGCCGATGGCGCCCGCTGTAGCGGCGGCTGTGTCAGCCGCTCTCCTGGAAGCGCCGAACGTCGGCCCGGCCTCCTGCCGGGCGCCGATGGCGACCGCTGCAGCGGCGGCTGTGTCAGCCGCTCCGGGGGGGCCACGGAGGGCGCCGTGGACCCGCGTGCACCCATACGGTTCCGGGGGTCGTGCTCTCGCGCGACCCCCGGCTACGATCTGGCACCCCTTCAGCGTGACCCCGTGAGCGCTGAGGCGATGTTCGATCAGCCCTGCCTTGCCCTCCCCGGCGCCTTGCCGCGGCGCCGGGCGGGGGGTACCTTCCCGGAGTCTCTGTTGTCGCGCAGGAGAGGGCCGCACCTCATGCTGTCACCATGCCTTTGCTGCATCACCGGGCATCGCCGGCCGTCGTTCGGGCGGTCTGTGTGGCTGGCTGCGGTGGCCGGTCTGCTGCTGGGGAGTCTCGCCATGGCTGCCGCCGAGATCACGGTGCTGAAGGACCTGCATCTGACCACGACCCTGGTCGCGGGCGGGGCGCCGCGTGCGGCGATCGTGTCGCCTCCGGGGTCGCCCTGGGGCGCGGTGGCGGTCGATCTGCGGGACCGCCTGCGCGGTCTCTCGGGTGTCGATCTGGCGATTCTGGCGCCCGGCGCCCTGACGGCCGAGCATCTGGCAACGCTGAACCTGGTTGTGCTGGGCAATGCTGCGGACAACGACCTGGTGCGTCGGCTGTACTGGCAGCGCTGGCTCTACGACACCTGGTTCCCTGGTGACAGCCGCCACGTGGTGCGGTCGATTCACGACCCGTTCGGGCATGGCACCAACGTGATCTTCCTGGGCGGCGAGAATGCGGCGGCGGTGTCGGCGGCCGCGGCGTCTTTCGTGGCGCGTCTGCAGCCTGGCGAGCCGCTGTCGGTCGGCTGGGTGATGGCGTTCGAGGGTGCTGACGGTCGCCGCGAGGGCCCGGTCAGCGCGGCCGAGCTGGCGTCGTGCCGCGAGCGCGCGGCGAAGGCCCTCGAGTTCAAGAACGGCCGCAACCTCATCTCGATGGCCGCGGCCATGGCACGGCGCTACTACGAGACCGGCCAGGACGGCTGGGCGGAGGCCTTCCTGATCGCGATGCGGGCGCACCGCGACCTCGGCGAGCCCGGCATGGGCACCCACATGAATGTCTACGACGCCGTGTCGCGCTGGGATGCCATCGAGGAGAGCCCGGTGTTCAGCGACGCCGACCGGCTCTTCGTGACCAACCACTTCCTCTACATCCTGCGTTCGGAGGAGGGCTGCCAGCACGGCTTCTTCCGGCAGGGCACGCGCACGGCCGGGGTGCGCCACAATCACCAGACCCTCCCCGGTCTGGCCGGCCTCTTCGGCGGGCGCTACGTCGAACGCGGCTACGGCCTCGCCGAGGCGGCCGAGTGGCAGCAGGCGGCACGGGCGCTGTTCGAGAGCCAGGCGGTCTCGCACAAGCCCCAGTGCGACTGCAACTGCTACGAGTGGACGACCCTCGACCAGACCGGCACCTGGGCCCTGGCCTCGGGCGACGAGCGCTTCTTCAGCAGCGGCGTCATGCGCGCCGCCGCCGAGCGGGCGCTCCTGCAGTTGGACAACCGCGGCTACTCGGCGGCCAACGGCGACTTCTGGACCCTGGATTACTTCCCGCAGGCGCTCTTCGAGCAGGCGGCCGCCTACTACCGCGACGGGCGTTACGAGTGGGCCATGCGCCGGCGCTATGCCGGGCAGTCCGGCGAGGCGCGCCGCGGCGTGGCGCACCTGGTACGCGATCTCGAGCCGGTGCCGCCGACGGACATGGTCGGCATCCGCGTCGCGCCGATGAGTCCGCAGTTCTACGCGGCGCCGCAGACGACCATGCCGGGCGAGCCGGTGCGGACGGTGCCGCTGGAGCGCAGTTTTGACAAGATCGCCTTCCGGGGCGGCCTGGACAGCGAGGACGAGTATCTCCTCCTCGATGGCATCGGCTGCGGCAGCCATGGCCACGTCGACGCCAATGGCATCGCCCAGTTCAGCGACCACGGGCGCATCTGGCTGATGGATGTCTCGTACACCGAGGCGCCGAGTCTGCGCGACCACAATGCCGTCACGGTGTTGCGCGACGGCCTGACGTCGTCGCCGCCGCCCCTGGCCGACCTCGACCCGTCGACGGGCCTGGCCGACCTGCCGAGTGTGGGCTTCACCAAGACCTCGCTGCTGGACTACAGCGGCGTGGACTGGCACCGCCAGATTGCCTGGGTCAAGGGCCGCTACGTGGTGGTCCTCGACGAGCTGGTGGCGCGCGAGGCCGGCGAGTACACCCTGCGTTCGCACTGGCGCACGCCGGGGGCGGGCCGCCTGGAGGGGCTGAGTTTCGCGGTGACGCAGCAGGCCAAGGCGGTGTCGGCCGGCGAGGCCGTCCAGGCGATCACGCGTCCGGACGCCGAGGGCGACGGTCGCTGCATCAAGTGGCAGCGCGGCGACGCGGTGCTGAGCCGGCGCGTGGCCCTGAGTCGCGGGGCCTGGTCGGTCGTCGTCGTCGGCTGCGGACACCACAGCGGCGACGACTCGTTCCACCTGCACCTCGATGGCAGGCAGGTCGGCGATGTCTTCCTCTCCCGCGAGAAGGTCAGCCCGTCTTCGCCGGTGGGCATCGACATCACCGCCGATGGCGAGCACGAGATTGGCCTGAGCCTGCGGGAGAGCCCGGGCACGATCTGCGACCGCGTGATCCTCACCGGCCCGGAGGGCCAGGAGGTCGTCATCGATGCCTTCGACCTCGAGGCCACACTGCCGGCGGCGCCCCGCGTCGATACCTTCGCCCTGCATTGCCTCGGGGCCGACAAGGGCAGCCTGGTCCTCGACACCGACCAGGTGGGCAAGTGGTTCAAGCCCTACCCCTGGAGCGACCCGGTGGTGAGCATCGTGCAGTTCACCGCCTCGAGGGCGCTCGCGGCGGGGGCGCGTCACTGCCTGGCGGCGGCCTTTGCGGCTGGCCACACCGCGGCGCCGTCGGCGGTCGCGATGCGTCCGCTGGCCGATGGGGTGGTGCTGGTGCGCGATGGCGACGCCATCGCCTGTCTGGGTATCGGCCCGGCGAGATTCCGTCTGGGCGCGAGCGAGGTGAGTGTGCAGGCCGGCCAGTTCATGCTGGCGGCCGACCGCGTGGCGGTGCGTGCCGGCACGGCCCTGGACTGGCGCGGCGCGCTGGTGGCGTCGGCTGAGGCGTCGTCGGTCGAGGTGGTCCTCGAGGATGACTCCGCGGGGCGCCGTGACGACCTTTCGCAGGCCTGGTCTGCGGCTGAGGCCCCGGCGTCCGCGCCGCCGGCTCCGGCGCCATCGGGGCGGCCGCTGGAGGTCCTCTGGAGCGCCGCTGCGGACACGCCGGTGCTCAGTCTGGCGCAGGACGACCGATCCGGCGGGGCCGACGAGGAGGCCGTGGTGGCCCTCGGCGGTGCCGATGGCAGCGTCCGCTGTCTGGATGGCGCCGGGCGGCCACGGTGGTCCTTCACGGCCGGCGGGCCGGTCAACTCGGTGGCCTTCGCCGACCTCGATGGCGATGGCCGCCTGGCGGTCATCGCCGGCAGCGACGACCGCCGATGCTACGCCCTGCATCCCGATGGCCGCGAGCGCTGGCACTTCGAGGGTGAGGCCGGCGACGACCCGTACTGGTCGCGCTACTGGAAGGCTGGTGAGGTCGAGAAGGTCCTGGCGGCCGATCTCGATGGCGACGGCCGCATGGAGGTGCTCTTTGCCGCCGCCAACATGAACGTCCACGCCTGCAGTCCGGACGGCCAGCGTCTCTGGCGCTACCGTCAGTATGGCATCTGCAGCTCGCTGGTGACGGCGGATCTTGAGGGCACGGGTCGTCGGGCGGTCCTGGCCGGTCCGGCGACGATCACCTGCGTGAGCACCTGCGCCCTGATCGACGCCGCGGGGAAGGTCCTGAGCACCTTCGGCAACGACGGCTGGTCATCGGCCCTGACGGCGCTGGCCGTCGTCGATCTGGACGGCAGCGGCCGGCCGGTGGCGGCCTGCGGCACGAACAAGAATAACCTCTACGCCCTGACCGCCAGCGCGGGCAAGCTGGCGCAGCGCTGGAAGGCATCGATCGGCGATGTCGTCACCTGCCTGGCCGCGGCGCGCCTGGACGGCACGCCGAAGGAGCAGGTCGTGGTCGGCTCGGCCAGCGACTATGTCTACGTCCTCGACGGTGCCGGCGCCATCCTCTGGCGGGCCAACCTCCATGAGGTGGTGCAGGCCGTCTGGGCCGGCGATCTGGATGGCGACGGCCGCGACGAGGTCGTCGCGGTGACCGATCGCGCCGTCGTCATCCTCGACACCGGCGGGCGGGTGATTGCCAGCCACACGACCGCGAGCCCGATACGGGCCTTCGCCGGCGGGCAGCGCCTCCTCGTCGGCTGTGAGGATGGCCAGGTGCTGGCGCTGCGGCTGCGCTGATCCCGGGGGTGTCCCTGGCGCCGTTGGCGCCGGTCAACCCCCGGCTACGGTCTGGCACCCCTCCCAGGGTGCCGGGGCGGTGGCACGGGATCCCGGGGGTATCCCTGGCGCCGGTGGTGCCGGTCAACCCCCGGCTACGATCTGGCACCCCTCCCAGGGTGCCGGGGCGGTGGC
>JAAYZO010000282.1 GCA_012514865.1 Lentisphaerota bacterium
GCCGCCTTCATACGCTCCGACATGTGCGCCGGCCAGTTACGGCCTTGGCGCGCCGTCTCGCTGGTGATGTGCAGCGTCGGCATGTACCACAGGCCCTTCGTCGCCATACCCTCGAGGGCGGCCTCGTCGATCAGCGCCCCGTGCAGGATCACGTCGCAGCCTGCCGCGATCGCGTTGCCGAGGCCGGGCTGCGCGTGAGCGTGGACGTGGACGCGCTTCTCCCGCGCGTGCGACTGCTCCACCAGCGCCCGGAGTTCCTCCAGGGTGTAGTCCTCGTGGGTGAGCTTCTCGTGCTCCCACTGGAACCCCCCGGAGGCGCACGTCTTGATGAAGTCGGCTCCGGCCGCGATCATCTCGCGGACGGCCCGGCGGATCTCCCAGGGCCCGTCGGCACTGCGGCCGCGGACATGCCCGCAGGTGGCCGTGACGGCCGCTCCAACCACCAGGTCGGCACAGCCGTGCACCTGGCCGCCGCGGATCACATCGCGCAGGATGACGCTCTCGGGGGATCCCGCGGCATGGGCCACTGTACCTGTGCCCCAGCGCAGGCAGTCCTGCAGCCGGCCGACCGCCTGCAGGTTGGTCCTGACGTGACCCAGGTGGTCCAGCCGCCCCGGCTCGCTGCTCACGTGCATGTGCCCGTCGATCAGCGCCGGCAGCACCGAGGCCCCGCGGACGTCGACCGTCAGGTACCCCGCCGGCACGGGCACCTCGCCGGACGGCCCGACGCCCTTCAGACGCCCATCGCCGATCAGGACCGTGCCAGACTCGATCGGCGCTCGGCCGCTGCCATCGATGATGCGGCCGTGAACCAGCGCGATGTTCGTCATCTCGATCACCCTCATCCCGATCCCCACCGCAAAGCCGCGCCGCCGGCCACGGCCCCGCACCGTGGAGGAGCCCGACAGCATGCCCATACCATCGCAGAGCCCCCGGCGCCCGGAGCGGCCTGCCGGACACCGCGACCGATCGTTCGCCACCTGTGCTGAAGAGCGGCCAGCGTCGCCGGCGGCCGGCGGGCTCAGGCGCGGTCGAGCAGGACTGCGGTCTCGAAGTGGGCCGTGCGCGGGAACATGTCGAAGAGCGCCAGGCGCCGCAGGACGTAGCCGCCGTCGCGCACGAGGCGGCCGAGGTCGCGCGCCAGGGTCGCCGGGTTGCAGGAGACGTAGAGGACCTGCCCGACGGCAAACTCGCACAGGCTCCGGATCACGCCCTCGCCACAGCCCTGCCGGGGCGGGTCGAGCAGGACGGTCGTACGCTTGCGGTTGGCGTCGGCCAGGAGCCGCGGCAGGACCGCCTCGGTGCGGCCCAGACGGCAACGGCACTCCAGGCCATCCCACTGGGCGTGGTTATACTGCGCCGCCTGCAGGGCCTGCTCGTCGCTCTCGATGAGGAACCGCGTGTGCGCTGCCGGCCCGATGGCCAGCGAGAAGGTCCCCACGCCGCTGTAGGCGTCGATCAGGGTCCGCGTCGGCGCCGCGGCGAACCACGACGAGACCCGCTGCACCAGGGCCTCGGCGACGCCGGGGTTGACCTGCCAGAACGACCCCAGCGGCACGCTCACCGGTCGCCCGAGGAGGCTCTCGTGGAGCCACGGCACGCGCTTGGGCGCCCGTCCGAAGTAGAAGCCGGTGCTGCCCTCGGCGGTCAGGCGGAGGGTCAGCGGCATCGGCTTGTCGCGGCCGGCGTTGCGGCGGCCCTCGGGAGTCGACGGCGCCCGCGTCAGGAAGTGATTCAGCGGCGTCGCCGCCAGCGGACAGGCGTCCAGCGCGAAGACCGTGGTGTTGTCGCGCTCGTAGTAGCCGTAGGCGACCGCCTGCTCGTCGTTGGCGTCACGGCTGACGATCGGCTCCACCCGGAGCTTGTTGCGATAGCCGCAGTCGCGCTCCGAGGGCACCACCGCCTCCAGCTCGGGCACCGCCTCCAGACCGCCCAGGCGGCCCAGCAGCTCGGTCAGCTGCGCGCGCTTGCAGGCGACCTCGGCAGGGTACTCCAGGTGCTGATAGGCGCAGCCGCCGCAGCGGCCGAAGTGCGGACAGGCCGGCGCCGTGCGCTGCGGGCTGGGCTCGAGGACCTCCTCGAGGACAGCGCGCGCAAAGCGGCCCTGGTTGGCCTCGACGCGGACGCGCACGCGCTCGCCGGTCATCGTAAAGGGCACGAAGACCGCCTGGCCTTCGGGCGTGCGGCCAACGCCATCGCCGCCGAAGCCGACGTCCTGTATGGTGAGGTCGAGACGGGCCGGATTCGTGTCCATGGCGTCACTCCAGAGTTGTCGGCAGCGCCATCGCGCGAGACGGCGGCGTCCTGTTGGCAGAGGCGCTGGCTGCGGGCGGCACCGGCTGCGTCACCACGCAACCCGGCAGAAGCCCCACATGAATCCAGCCGCCTGGAAGTTTACCGTGCCGGGGCCATCGCGGCAACCCGGCGCGGGGATTCCGCCGCCGGCGGCGCCGGGTGGCGCCGCCAGGCGCGCGGCGGGCAGCCGAAGCGGCGCCGGAAGCGCGTACTGAAGTAGAAGGCGCTGTCGAAGCCGACGAGGGCAGCGATCTCCTTGATCGGGAGGTCGGTGCGCAGCAGGTGCGCCTGGGCCTGCTCGAGGCGGACGCCCTCGAGGTAGCGCATCGGCGAGACGCCGGTCTGCTGCCGGAAGAGGTGTGCAAAGCGCGACGCCGACAGCCCGGCAGCCGTGGCCAGGGCGGCAATCGAGAGCGGCGAGGCGAAGCGCTCGTGGATGGCCGACACGGCACGTTGGATGCCCTCGGCGCGCGCCGGCGCCGCCTCGTCCCTGAGCCGGGCCGCCAGGAGCAGCAGGCGCTCCAGGGCATTCTCGGCCAGGAGCTGCCGGCGCGGCAGACGGCTGGTCATCACCTGGTGCGCTTCCTCGAAGGCTTGGGTGATCTGGCGGCCGAGAGGCGACGGCGGCAGGCGCAGCTCCGGTATGCCGAAGCTGCCGACCGGCCAGCGCAGGCAGTCCTCGAACTCATGCCGCGGCGTGAACACCAGCCAGATCTCGATGCCCGGGCGCTGGCCGCGCAGGCTGTAGGCCGTCCCCGGCGGCGTCAGCAGCAGCGTGTCGTTCGGCTGAACGCGGAGACGCCGGCGGCGGCCGCAGCGGCGGAGCATGGCGCCGCTGTAGGTGAGTTCGAGGGTAAAGCAGGCCAGGTCGCCCTGGCGGTCGAAGGCGTGGTCGGCGGGGTAGTGATGTCGGCCGGTTCCCACGAGCATAGCAGAATTCCGAAGGTATTAGGCAGTGTGCCGCATTATTACCGTGGCGATCTGACCGTATCTTACAGCCACAGCCAAGAGGAGTCACGACGTATGAGTGCCCGACTTGCCCTGAACGGCGGCCAGCCCGCCATCCCCGCGACGATGTCGTTCCAGCCCTGGCCGCCGCCCCTGGATGCCTCCGGCGAAGCCCTGGTCCTGGAGGCGATCCGGCAGAACAACCACTCCGGCGGCGGCCCGCACGTGCGCCTGCTGGAGAAGGAGTTCGCGGCGTGGAACGGCAACCGCCATGCCATCGCCACCTGCTACGGGGGTGCCGCCCTGCATCTGTGCATTGCCGGCTGCGACGTCGGGGCCGGCGACGAGGTCATCACGACGGCGTTGAGCTGGACGACCTCGGCGACCTGCATTCTGCATCACATGGCGGTGCCCGTCTTCATCGATGTCACCTGGCCGAGCATGCATCTCGACCCGGCCCGCATCGAGGCCGCCATCACCCCCCGCACCAAGGCGATTCTGGTGGTGCACTACTGGGGCGTGTCCTGCGACATGGACCCGATCATGGCCATCGCCAGGAAGCACAACCTGAAGGTGATTGAGGATGCCTGCCAGGCGCATGGGGCACTCTACAAGGGCCGCAAGGTCGGCACCATCGGCGACTGCGGCGCCTTCTCGTTCAACCAGAACAAGAACCTCTGCGGCGGCGAAGGCGGCATGTTCGTGACCGACGACGACGAGATCCTGGCGCGGGCCAGGCCGGTCATGAGCTTCAGCGACATGCGCCCGGCCGATGCTGGCCGTGACTACCACGCCTACGGCCTCGGCTACAAGTACGGCCACGCCAACCTGCCCGCCGCCTTCGCCCTGGCCGGCCTGCGCCGCCTGGACATGACCAACGCCTGGGCCATCGAGAACTGGCAGCGCCTCGACGCCCTCCTGGCGGGCACACCGCACCTGGTCCGCAGCTTCAGCAGCGCCGAGCGTCCGACCAACGGCTATGCGTACGTCCTGCGCGCCGACCCCGCCTATGCCCGCCAGCGCGGCGTGTCGCTCTCCGGCCTGACCAACGGCATCGCCGCGGCCCTGAAGGCCGAGGGGACGCCGTTCTCACGGGCGCGCTGGCTGCTCCCCGCGCACGGCGTCTTCCAGGCCAAGAACGCCTTCGGCAAGGGCGCCCCGTGGGCGCACTACGCGCGACCGGACATCGACTACTCGCTGGGGCAGTGGCCGGTGGCGCAGGACTGCATCGACACCTGCCTGTGGGGCATCAACCTGCACCGTCCGCCGAATCGTCAGGCCCAGATCGACGCCCTGGCCGGCTCGATCCGCAAGGTCTTCGAGAACCTCGATCAGGTCCCGGAGGCCTGACCGCCGCACCGCGGGCGGGAGTCACTGCAACGGGGTCACCAACGCATGGGGGCGCCGGATACACCACGGAAGAACATCGTTCCCAGCGCCTCGTGGAGGGCAAGTGGCCCCAGACGCGAAGGCGTCCACGAGCCGTGGCGGCGGCGGCGGCACGACAACGCGATGTTCCACACAAGCCCCCGACGGGAGACCGCCGGCAACGCCGTGCGTCTCCCGTCCAGCGGATCTTCCGTCACTGGCCGGCAACGGCCTGTGACGAAAGATCCGCCGGGGTGCGGAGGACCACCTGGCGCAGGCCCTCCATGAAGGCGCGGTACTGCTCCCAGCGGGTGTGTGACTGTACGAAGTGGTCCGGCCCCGGGATGAATCGGCCGCGACGGATCCAGCGCTCGGCCTTGGCCAGCTCTGCCGACACCGCCGCCGGGCTTTCGGCCATCGCTTCCTTGCGCAGGCCGCCGATGATGCCCAGGCCGGGCAGGCGGTCGCGAATCAGGTCGACGTCGTTGCCCGCGAGGGCCTCGAACGGGTACATGGCGTTGACGCCGGCCTCGAGCATCAGCTCGGCCAGTTCCATGATATTCCCGTCGGAATCCACCAGCACGATCGGTATCCCGTTGGCATTGGCGAAGGCGCGGATCTTCTCGTAGTTCGGCTTCATGAACTCGCGGAACATGGCCGGCGAGATCATCGAGCCATTCTTGCTGGCCATGTCTTCCCAGCACTCGATCAGGTCGAAGTCGACCTCCCGGGTCATCTTGGCCCAGAGCCGCAGGGCGAAGTCGGTATAGGTATCCATGATATCGTGCACCAGGGCCGGGTCGTCGTAGAAGGCATAGGCCAGGGCCTCGTCGCCCATGAGCACGCGCGGGAAGCCATAGACGCCGCGGTGGGTGAGCTGCAGGGGGAAGTCGCGGCCGCGGTAGAGCGCCACCTGCGCGGCCCAGTCGGCCGGGAAGCGCCCGGGGCCGTCCGGGTCGAGCCAGCGCGCCTTGATGCGCTCCCAGTCGGCACGGCAGCGCACCGGGAACTCGATCGTCTGGTGGTGGTAATCGGCGCTCTTCACGAAGAGCTTGACCATGCCGTCAGGACGCCGCAGGGTGCGGGTCTCGGCATCCTCGGCGACGACCTCCCAGGTATGCGCGCAGGACAGGTCGGCATTCACCCGGGTCGTATCCCAGCCGCGGTAGCGCCCCTCGAACTGCAGGATCGCGTCGATCGACTGCCCCAGGCCGGGGTGCGCGCGCTCCCAATCCGGGAGGACGGCGTTCGTGCCGCCGAAGACTTTCATGAAAGGCACCCGGTCGACCGGCTGGCCGGTCAGCACCCTGACGAAGCGTTCTCGGCTGGTCATGGCATCCCTCGCGTGGTGTTCTCCGGGCCGGCCGCATCGCCGGCCCGTCGTGGTTCAGGTCGACGGCGCCGCGGCCGGGGCGGCGGTCTTGCGGCGGTAGGTGCACAGGTCGGCCAGCGGGCACTCCGGACAGCGCGGCCGGCGCGCCGTGCAGGTGTAGCGCCCGTGCAGGATGAGGTAGTGGTGGGCGTCGCGCCGGTAGGCCGCCGGCACGACGCGAAGGAGCTGCTCTTCGGTCTCGGCGGGGGAGCGCGCCCGGGCCAGCCCCAGGCGGTGCGCTACCCGGAACACATGCGTATCGACCGCCACCGTGGGCTGGCCAAAGACGACATTGAGCACGACACTGGCGGTCTTGTGCCCGACACCGGGAAGGGCCTCAAGGTCCTCGCGGCGCGACGGCACGGCGCCGCCATGGCGTTCCAGGAGCAGCCGGCAGATGCCGATCACGGCCCGGGCTTTGTTACGGAACAGGCCGATCGACCGGAAATGCTCGGCCAGGCGCTCCTCGCCCAGCGCCAGGTAGTCCGAGGGCGTCCGACAGGACTCCCAGAGACGCGCCGTGATGCGGTTGACGGCGCGGTCCGTGCTCTGCGCCGAGAGCACCACCGCCACCAGGAGGTCCAGCGGCGTCTCCCAGGACAGCTCGGTGCGCGGCACAATCCGCTCAGCCAGACGCGCGAAGACCGCCTCGCGCTCCGCCGGCGTCAGCCGGCGCCCCAGCGCGGCGGCCGGCCGTCGTGATGTGCCGCTGTCTGCCATGCCCGCGTGTCCTGTCCTGCGCCCCTGCCCCCAGCCTGACCTATTCACGCGCCCCAAGGCGGCTCCTGAACAGGTCATCCTTCGGGCTTCGACGCGAGGCACGTGCGGCCTCTTGCTCAGGGCTGGCCTTGAGCAAGCGGCGCGGAGCGACGCGCGTCGAAACGTGCGCCGCGGCGTCGTGCGGCGCACGTGGATTGTGAGCGAAGCACCCGCGCTTCGCGA
>JAAYZO010000283.1 GCA_012514865.1 Lentisphaerota bacterium
CCTCACCGACCGCGAGGTCCTCGTGCGCCTCCTCGGTGGCGACCTGCGCATCACCTGGGCCGAGAACGGCCACGTCTTCATGGAAGGCCCGGCGACCTTCGTCTTCGATGGCACCGTCGCCATCTGACGGATCTTTCGTCACTGGCCGTTGCCTGCCAGCGACGAAAGATCCGGTGTACGGGAGGTCTACGGCTCTGCCGTCGATCTCCCGTTGGCATCTGCAGGGGACGCCGCCCGCGGCGCGGGCGGCGATGCGGCGGCGGGACCTCCGCCCGCCGCCGCCCGGCAGCACACTCAGCGCGCGTTGCGGATGATCAGGTCGACGTAGCGGAACGACTTCACGGCGTCCTGGATGGCCGTCTCGGGGATCTGGCGGCTCTTGACGCAGTCGATGAAGTGGCGGTCTTCCTGGTAGAACCCGTAGAAGCGGTAGAACTGGTCGCTGCCGGCCAGCTCGGTGCCGCTGAAGTAGGCATTGGTGTCGCCCCCGGCGGCGCCCGCCGAGAGGCTGTACTGCTGTTTGCCGTCGTGGCGCAGGAGGATCGCCTCGCACTGGGCGCCGCCCATGCCGAGGTTGATGAAGGCGCTGGCGCCGGGCCCGTGGATCTCGAAGCAGTGCACGCGGCCGCCGGTGCGGTAGTTGGCCTTGACGATGCCGATGGTGCCGTTGTCGAAACGCGTCACCGAGTTCCAGGCATTGAGCACCGGCTCGTCGTTGGCGGCCGTGAGGGTGTAGGCTTCGACCGGGGTCGCCGCGGCGAACGAGCGCACCAGGTCGACGGCGTGGATGGTATCCGACTCGAAGGCGCACAGACCGCCGCGGTCGAAGGCGCCGGTGCCGTACTTGAAGAAGCATCCCTCGACCTGGGTGACGCGGGTGATGGCGTCGAAGGCCTTCTTGACCTCGCGAACGAGGGGGATGTAGCGGCGGTTGAAGCCGACCATCAGCAGCCGGCCCTTCTCCTCGGCCTTGCGCATCATGCTCTCGGCCTGGTAGAGGGTGATGCCCGGGGGCTTCTCCATGAAGGTATCCAGGCCGGCGTTGAGGCAGGCGGTGACGACGTGGAAGTGGTTCGAGGGCTCGACCAGGCAGAAGATCGCGTCGAGCTGCTCCTGGGCGATCATCTGGTGGTAGCTCAGGTAGGTCTTCGGAATCTGGAACTTCTCGGCGGTGCGCCGGAGTTTCTCCTCGACCAGATCGCAGAGCGCCACCACCTCGACGTCGGGCATGTCACGCAGCGACGGCATATGCACGCTGTTGCACATGCCGCCGGCGCCGATCACGCCGACCCGTACGCGTCCCTTGTCACTCATCGATGCTCTCCATTGCCAGTCGTACGCACTCAGCCCGGCAGGCTGTCTGTGGCCTGCACCTGTCTCCCGGTCAGCCGGCGCGGGCCGACCCGTCCGTACAGTGCCCACGCAAGCCGCGAATGCAACACCCCGCCCGCCGCCGGCAGGGCTGTTTGGAAGTCCGGTTCTGGCACCCCTTCAGGGTGCGTGGTGTGTGGGTTCGCGGTTCCGGGGGTCGTGCTGCGCGCGACCCCCGGCTACGATCTGGCACCCCTTCAGGGTGATCAGGTGAGCGCTGACGCGATCTTCGATCAGCCCTGCCGGCGCGGCCGGCGCCGGCGGCATCCCGGGAGCTTCAGCTCGACCTGGCGCCCGCGGCCCGCTCGGCCATGACGAAGACGCGATCCGACCACGGCCCGATCGGCTCGATCCGCAGGCAGTTCAGCCCGGCCTCCCGCAGTTCGCCAGCGATCTCGGCACGGGAGCAGAACTGCTTGCCGTTGGCGCCGTGCTTGCGGCGCGTGCGGCCCTGCGTCTTGCGGCCCCGCAGCGTCTCCCATGTCTTGTACTGCGCCAGCACATACCGCCGCGACACCGCCGCCAGGGCCTCCAGGAGCGCCACACGCTGCTCCCTGCCGAAGTAGTAGACAAAGCGGACCGATGCCACCAGATCCGGCACTTCCCCCGGGTAGGTCTCCGGACGGAAGGCATCTCCCCACAGGACCCGGCCCTGGAGGCCCAGATCGCGATGACGCTCGGTTGCCGCCGCCACCATCGGCATCGAGAAGTCCATGCCGGTCACGACAAATCCGCGGCGACGCCAGTAAGGGAAGAGCCGGCCGGGCCCGCAGGGGACGTCCACGACGGCACGGATGTCGGTCAGCCCGTCCAGGCAGCGTCGGATGGCACGCCGCTCGAAGAACCGCTTCGTGTGGACCAGCAGCCGGCCGCCCTCGCGGCAGGCCATGTAGTCGGCGGGCTCGGTGAAGACCGGGTAGGCCCGGGAGTCGAGGGCCGCACCGGTACCGGACAGGCCCGCCGTCGCGGCGGCCAGCGCGGCCGACGGGGCGGCGCTCGAGAGGGCGGGCGGGGGCTGTGACAGGCCGGCGACCGGGGCTTCCGGAAGGTGAGGGCAGGGGCCGACCGGCAGGAACCTGCCGAACCATCGCGATAGGGTTGTCATGCACGTCCTCGCAGTAGGGTTGCCCGACGCTTGACACACGCGCCGGACAGCATACGGCGACGACATGATGACCGTCTGAAGCCCGGATTAAGATCTCTTAACCACGTCGCAGTGCACCGGGTTGGCGGTGTATCGTCATGGGTGCCGGACGAGTGCCGGGGCCGTCCCGGACACCGGCGGTGTTGCCGGGGGTCTTGTCGGAGCGGGCCCGCGCGGGTCGACAGGCAAAGGAGGCCGTGGCGATGAACACGCGATGGTGCATGGGGTGGGCTCTGATGGCTGTGCTGCTGGCGTCAGCCGCGCTGCGGGCGGCGGAGGCGGCCAGGCCCGAGGGCCTCCCGGAGGCCGCCTTCACGGCGTTGCAGGCGAGCTTCCCGGGGGCCACTATCGACGAGGTCGAGGCCGAACGTGAGCGGGGCGTGCCGTACTTCGAAGTGGAGATGACGCACGCCGGCCGGGAGGTCGAGGTGGAGGTCACCGCCGACGGCATGATCGGCGAGATCGAGACAGAGGTGGCCGCCGCGGACCTCCCCACCGCCGTCGCCGCCAAGGCGCAGGAGGCCGCCGGCGGCGGCCGGCTCGGCACGGCCGAGAGACACGAGGTGCGCGGCGTACCCCTCTATGGCACCTTCGCGGCCCTGGCTGAGCCCGTCGTCGTCTACGAAATACCCTTCCGGTCAGCCGTCCTGCGCCGGAAAGGCACCGTCGTCATCCGCGACAACGGCGAGGTGGTGCGTGTCGCCAGAGGGGACGACGACGGTGACGAGGCGGACGACGACGAGCCGGGACATCAGGACTGACGCCGGCGCGTGGGTCAGTTGCTGTAGTCGTAATAGAGGTTGTTTCCGCCGTTGTAGAGCGCCCACGGCACCATTGCAGCGACATGGCCGTCGCAGAAGGTGACGTTGACCTTGCCGCTGTGCCGCCCTATGGGCGTGTTCACGCCCCAGTTGGCAGCCTTGCCGGGCGGGTCCGCGAAGTTGGCGCCCCAGTTGCCGGTGCCCTGGCTCGGGTGGTAGGCGATCGCACCGCCCCAGGCGTCATCGACGGCCATCAGGATCCCCGACGGCCTCTTGATCATCGCCTGCGCCACGACACCTTTGATGAAGAAGGCGTTGTAGCCGTAGGCGTAGCGGTCCATGGCCAGGGTCGGGCAGAGGCCGACCTCGCCGGCGCCGAGGTAGGAATCCAGGAGCGATTTGTAGCCGGGGCGAGGATGCCAGAGCGTGGCATCGGCGGGCGACGGGTAGACATGCACGGGCTGGTAGCGCGGCATGAACATCTCTTTGTTGTCGTCGACGTACATCAGCGCCGCCAGGCCGATCTGCTTGAGGTTGTTGACGCACGAGATCGAGCGGGCCTTCTCCCGCGCCTGACTCAGGGCCGGCAGGAGCATCGCCGCCAGGATGGCAATGATGGCGATGACCACCAGCAGCTCAATCAGAGTAAAGAGGGGACGACGCAGACGGCGACGGCTGGCAGGCATGGTAGCAGCGATCTCCTTGATAACGAGGCGCACCTCAGTTCACCACAGCCGACCCGCCTGGCGGCTGTGGGCGGTGCCATGAGACACCTGGCCGCTATAGACAGACGAGGCCTGTTGAGGTTAATCCTGGAGACGCCTCAGCAGGCCCTGTGATTGGCCTTCCGTTGTGCTTCGCCGGCGGGCGTCCGGCGGCAGCGACCCGGCCGGGGGATAGGTCAGAAGTTGAAGTCGTAGTACGGCTGGTTGCTCTTGCCGTTCCAGAGCGCCCACGGCACCATCGCCTCGACATGGCCATCGCAGAAGGCGACGTTGACCTTGCCGGAGTGCAGCCCGACGGGGGTGTTCACACCCCAACTGAGCCCGGTGCTGGCGGTGAGCCCCGGCGGATCGGCGAAGTTGGCGCCGAAGTTCATCTCGCCCAGGCTGGGGTTGTAGGCGATGCTGTTGCCCCCAAAGGCGCTGTCGACCAGCATCAGAATGCCCGTCGGCCGGCGGATCTGGGCCAGCGCGACCAGGCCCGTGCGCAGGAGGTTGTTGTAGCCGTAGGCCCGGCGGTTCAGCGCCAGGGTCGGGCAGAGGCCGACGTCGCCGTTGCCCAGGTAGGGCTCCAGGAGTGAGCGCGTGTTGGGGAACGGGTACCAGTAGATGGTGGTCGTGGCCTCGACCCGGTTGTAGGCCATGAGGACCTCGTTGTGGTCGTCGGCGTACATCAGGGCCGCCAGGCCGATCTGCTTGAGGTTGTTCACACACGAGATCGAGCGGGCCTTCTCGCGGGCCTTGCCCAGCGCCGGCAGGAGCATCGCCGCCAGGATGGCGATGATGGCGATGACCACCAGCAGCTCGATCAGAGTGAAGAGGGAACGACGTGGATAACGGCAGGCAGGCATGATGGCGGCGAACTCCTGGATAACGAGGCGCACCTCAGTTCACCACAGCCGACCCGCCTGGCGGCTGTGGGCGGTGCCCTGAGACACCTGGCCGCTATAGACAGACGAGGCCTGTTGAGGTTAATCCTGAAGACGCCTCAGAAGGCCCTGTAATTGGCCTTCCGTTGTGCTTCGCCGGCGGGCGGCCTGCGGCACCGCCTCGGCCGATAGGGCTCAGTTGTTGTAGTCGTAGTAGAGGTTGTTGCCGCCGTTGTAGAGCGCCCACGGCACCATCGACGAGACATGGCCGTCGCAGAAGGCGACGTTGACCTTGCCGGTGTGACGTCCCATGGGCGTGTTCACGCCCCAGTTGGCAGCCGCGCCGGGCGGGTCGGCGAAGTTGGCGCCCCAGTTGCCGGTGCCCTGGCTTGGGTAGTAGGCCGTGTGGCCGCCCCAGGCGTCATCGACGAACATCAGGATACCTGACGGCCGCTTGATCTTGGCCTGCGCGACCGCGCCGCCGATCAGGAAGGCGTTGTAGCCATAGGCGTAGCGGTCCATGGCCAGGGTCGGACAGAGGCCGACCTCGCCGGTGCCGAGGTAGGAGTCCAGGAGGGACTTGTAGCCTGGTCGCGGGTGCCAGACGACGGCCCCGGCCGGCTGCGGCGAGATGTGGATCGGCTGGTAGCGCGGCATGAAGATCTCTTTGTTGTCGTCGACGTACATCAGCGACGCCAGGCCGAGCTGCTTGAGGTTGTTGACGCACGAGATCGAGCGGGCCTTCTCGCGCGCCTGCGAGAGCGCCGGCAGCAACATCGCTGCCAGGATCGCGATGATGGCGATCACCACCAGCAGCTCGATCAGGGTGAAGGACGACGCTCGCGAGACCCGGCGACTGCAGTGCATCATCGGCGTGCTCCTCGTTTGAGTGCGCGATCGTGACATCGGTCCATCGACAGACCACAATGACTTGGCGAACAACCCAGTATAACACGCCACAACGGTGCTATCCATCGGACCGTCGTCATGCCGCGCGGTCTACGGCCTTCGACACCCCGCGGTTGGCGTGGATCCACCGCGGCGGCAGGTGAGTCGGTCCACGGCGCCCACGGCACCGCACAGGACAACCGCGCCGGCCCTGCAGAGCCACCGCGCGGCACGTCGCGCCGCGCCGACGCGATCTTCGAACCGCCCCGCGCTCGCCGCCGCGGCGCTGGCGCCGGCTCGTTCGGCGCGGCATAGTGACCGGTGGCTTGGCCGCCGCCCGGCAGTGCTTCCGCGGGCCGGGCCGCCACGGCAGTGCCAGGAGACTCCCATGACGATACGCCACGATAGCCCGCGCAGTTGCGGCCGGTCCCGGCGCGCCCGGCGGCTCTTCTCGGCCTTGGCCATCGCCGCGGCCGCGGCCGCCGCCGAGCCGTCGCTCGAGCTGCCCCTGGCCGGCCCTCAGGATCTCCGCGCCGGCGAGCAGGCCGTGCGCCTCGAGGGCACCTTCGCGACGGTCGCCGAGGGCGTCCAGGCCCTCGCCATCGGCCAGGACGTCGGGCCGTCACTCCCCGCGGCGCCGTGGTTCGCGCCCGCCGGGACACTGGCCTTCACCCTGCGCTACCATGAGCCCGACGCCGCCAACCGCCTGCATAACCGCCACCTCGTGACCCTGCGCCTCGAGGGCCGCGGCTTCCTCGGCTTCTACTTCATCCAGAACGACTGGCGCCTGCAGGTCGCCTACAAGCAGCTCCCCGAGTCCATCCGCATGGTCACCCCGGAGCCCCTCCGACCCGGTCAGGACTACCGCGCCGCCGTCACCTGGGACGGCAAGGCGGTGTGCTTCTACCTCGATGGGCAGCGCGTCGGCGAAATGCCGCAGGGCTTTCCGGCGACCTACCCGCCCTACGCCAAGCTGAACCTCGGCCCCTACAAGGATGGCTGGGTCACGGCCAGGCCCTGGGGCGCCAACGATGTCTTCCTCCGCGATCTCAAGGTCTGGCGAGAGGCCCTCGACCCGGCGGCGATCGCGGCCGATGCCGGCGTCGAGGCCGGCACCGCGCTCGGGCGCTACCCGACGACGCTGTCGGTGCCGCGCCTGGCGGCGGCACCGGCCGTCGATGGCCGCCTCGACGACCCGGCCTGGCAGGGCGCCGCCTCGGTGGTCTCGCTCCTCGACCAGGGCCGCCCCGAGGCCTCCCTGAGCTACCCCGGCAACCGGCCGCTGCTGGCCCACGACGGCGAGGCCCTCTACGTCGGCTTCGAGACCCTCTTCCCGACCGGCGCGCGGCTCCTGCCCGGCCAGAAGCGCGAGGGCGCCGAGCCCGAGGTCTGGACCGACGAGTCCTTCGAGTTCTACCTCGATGTCGATGGCCGCCGATACCGCTTCGCCGGCAACCCCGCCGGCGGCTGGTGCGAGAGCCGTGACGGCGATGCCAGCTTCGACGGCCCCTGGCAGTACGCCTCGAACCTGAGCTTCCGCATCGACGGCCGCTGGCATTGGCAGGGCGAACTGCGCATACCCTTCGCCAGCCTCGGCCTCACCACGCCGGTGGCCGAACGCGACCTCCGCATCAACTTCTGCCGGACCTGGCGCTGCCTGGATGCCATCGGGCTGACCTCGCTGCAGACCGCCACCATGAACTACGGGAAGCCCGAGCACTTCGTCACGATCCGCCTCGCCGGAGATGCCGACGCGGTCAGCACCGCCGACAGCAGCGACCCGTCCTTCGGGCACTTCGCCCAGGCGGTCACGGTGAACAGCGAGCGCGGCGGCGAGTACACCTGGACCGTCCGGGCGCTGAACAGCGCCGGCGATGGCGATGTCCTGGTGCAGCGCGCCGCCCGCCTGGAGCCCGGCGGGCGAACCACGCTGGCCATCGAGACCGCCATCACCGCGGCCGGCGCGCGCAACCTCTGCTTCCAGCTCCATGGCCCCGGCGGTGCCGTGCTGCTGCAGCAGGTGGTGCCCTTCCGGCTCAGCGCCGACTACCTCGATGTCACGCCGCGGTTTGGCGCCGGTGAGCTGATCCTCAGGCCGCGCTGGTCGCTCCTGCAGGCGCAGACGGGCGCAGTGGCGCCGGCCGTGCGCCTGCTCGGTCCCGACGGCCAGGAGCGCCTGCGGCAGGCCCTGACCGGCGACGAGGCCTTCCGGGTGCCCTTCCCGCGCGACTGGCCGACCGGGGCCTACGTGGCCGAGGTCGTCTCGGGCCAGGGCGACGCCGTGGCGGTCCACACCGCCAAGCGCTTCACCTGGACCGGCCCGGGTCCTTGGGAGGACCTCGCCGAGGTCCCGGACGTCGTCCCGCCGCCCTTCACTCCGCTGGAGTGCGGCTCGGAGGGCGCCCGCCTGGACCTCGCCGCCTGGGGCCGCCAGACCCGCTTTGACGGCTCGCTGCTGCCGGTCGCGATGCAGTCGCAGGGGCACGACCTTCTCAGCGCCCCGGCGGCCCTGCTGATCGACGGCGTCGCGGTCGCGGGCGGCGCGCCCGTGGTGCAGCGGCGCACGCCGGTGCGGGTCGAGTTCAGCAACGCCGTTGCGGGCGATGGCTGGGCGGTGCGCCAGGAGTCGTGGGCGGAGTATGACGGCGTGGTGTTCACGCGCTTACGGATTCAGGCCAGCCGTGACCTCGGCGCGGTGTCGCTGCGCCTGGCACTGCCGGCCGCCGCGGCGCGTTTTGCGCATGTGACCGCCTCCGGCTTCGGCGGCGGCAGCCGCCGCAACCTCTGGCTCGACCGCGACCACGAGCTGCCCTTCTACCCGTCGGTGTGGATCGGCAACCACGAACGCGGCCTGGCCTGGTTCGCCGAGTCCTCGGCATCCTGGCGCACGCGCCTGCCGCGGCCCCTGCGGCTGCGCCGCGACGGCGACAGCACCGCCCTCGAGGTCACCTTCGCCGACAGCCTCGCCGCCGGCACCGAACTCGACCTCGAGTTCGGACTCCTGGCCACCCCGGTGCGGCCGCTGCCCCCGCAGTATCCCCTGAACCTCTTCGCCAGCGACCACGGCGTCCACCTGAATCGCCCGGCACCACGCCTCCCGACCATCGCCTGGGGCCTCTCCTCCTGGGAGGGCACCGGCTTCTTCGACCTGCCCCTCGATCAGGCCGAGCCGACGTCATGGAAATGGCTCCTGGAACACCACCGCCGCGGCGAAGAGAACCGCGCCGGCTTCACGCCCTACACCGCCGCCATGTTCATCCCCGAGGAGTACCCCGAGGCCGCCAGCCGCATCGCCGAGTGGGGCATCGTCCCGGCCAACCACCTGACCTACGAGCGCGATGGCGTCACCCGTGACTGGTACTGGACCTGCGCCGCCTCCGACGCCGGCAAGTTCTTCGCCTGGAAGTTCGACCGCCTCCTCGACCGCGTGCCCCTGCGCGGCATCTACCTCGACTTCGGCGCCGCCTTCCGCTGCGGCAATGCCCTCCACGGCTGCCACGACCGCTACCCGATCCTCGCCCAGCGACGGCTCTACCAGCGCCTCGCCGGCGCCTTCGCACGCCATGGCGTCAGCGACTACGCCATCGTGGTGCATAACTCCGAGTGCGTGCAGTGGCCGACCTTCACCCACGTCACCCACTTCTTCAACGGCGAGGGCCTTCGCCAGATGAGCTCGCCGACCTTCCACGACGGCAAGGACCTCCAGGATACCTACAGCCTCCTGGATTTCGCCATGGAGCACTCCAGCCTGCCCTTCGGCATCACCTC
>JAAYZO010000284.1 GCA_012514865.1 Lentisphaerota bacterium
CGTCGGCATGGTCGGCTTCGACGTCGCCGACGGCATCGGCCAGTCCCAGACCATGAACTCGCTGATCGCCACCATCCAGAATGTCGGCGGCGACAGCGATGTGACCCCGATCGACTTCGCCACCTACTCGGCCCTGGATGCGGTCGGCGCCCTCAGCCTCTGGCGTGACGCCCGCTCGCCCTCGCCCTCGACCCTCGCCGCCAATCTCGACGCCTCGGCCCTGACCCTGACCCTGACCGACGGCACTGCCTACCCGAACGCCGGTATCATCCTCATCGGCCGCGAGGCGATCGCCTACAGCGGCAAGGCCGGCAATGACCTGACCATCCAGCGCGGCGCCTACGGCACCACCCCGGCCGCTCACCTCGCCGGCGAGAATGTCCAGCTTGCCTACACCGACCCGGTCACCGCACCCCTGACGACCCTCGCCGTCGGCGCCGCCTCGGGTGACGTCACCCTCTCCGTGGCCGCCGCCGCGCGTCTCATCGATCCCGACGGGCGCTTCATGGCCACGATCCGCATTGCTGACGAAATCATCGGCTACCGCGATATCACCGGGACGACCCTGACCGGCTGCACCCGCGGCGCCGTCGGCAGCACGGCCGCGGCGCATGCCGTCGGGGCCGCCGTCGAGAACGCCGTCACCGGCCTCCTCGCCGGTGCTATCACCCCGAGCAGCACCACCATCCGCATCCTCGGTCGGCCCTTCCAGCCGGCCAGCCCCGCCACCGAGGTCGCCCTCACCCTCGGCAGCGAGGTGATCACCTACACCGGCGCCACCGACCAGGGCGCCGGCATCTGGCAGCTCACCGGCGTCGTGCGCGGCGTCGACGGGACCGTCCCGGTGGCCCACGCCAATCAGGATCTCGTCATCTTCGGTCGCCCCGGCACCTTCGATGTCAGCGTCGACTCCTATGTCTTCCTGGCGGCCCTGCCGACCCAGACGATGGTCCAGAACATCAACTTCCAGGATATGCCCCTGAGCGCCCGTCTGGATGACGTCGACGACTTCTTCCTCGGCGCCACCACCAGCGTCCTGATCGGCAACGGCGAGGACTTCCGCCTGCGCCTGGCCCCCCGCGAGGTGTTCTTCTCCAACAGCGTCCTGACCGACAAGAGTGTGACCACGGGCGTGGTCACCGTCACCACCTCGGCCTCGACCGTCGTCCTCAGCGACGTCGGCGGCACCCCCGGTGCGGCTCCCGGCGACACCCTGACCTTCACCTTCGAGCGCCCGGTCAACCCGGCCTCGATCGCCGCCGCCCTGGTGGCCGGCAACACCGACAACGCCTTCGCCGCCGGCAGCGGCTCGATCACCGGCACCCTCGGCGGCCTCGTGGCCGAACTCGGCGCCTTCTCCGTCCCCGGCACCATCACCGCCAGCGGCTGCACGATGGCCATGAGCAGTGACCAGCGCCGCATCGTCATCACCCTCGGCACCCCGGCCTGGCCCTCCGGAAACTACATCGAGCCCGGCGGCACCTTCACCCCCGACGCCAGCGTCCTCGACAACGGCGGCAACCCGTTCGGCGGCGTCTTCACCGTCACCGGCACCTTCGGCGTCCCCGACACCGACGGCGACGGCCTCCCGGACTGGTGGGAAGCCCTCTACCCGACCGCCGGCAACCCGGCCGCCGACACCGATGGCGATGGCCTGTCGAACCTCTTCGAGTACTGGAGCGGCACCAACCCGACCGTCGCCGACAGTGATGGCGATGGCACCCCGGACGGCGAAGAAGACACCGATGGCGACCGCCTCAGCAATGCCGACGAACAGCGCTTCGGCACCCGCCCGGACATCCGTGACACCGACGACGATGGCTATGAGGATGGCGAGGAGCTCGACCCCTGCGACCCGCTGTACTCGATGAGCAGCCCCGGCGCCACCCCGCGCGCCCTCAACCTCGCTAAGGTCGACGCCGCCGGCATCAACGTGCCGCAGTCGGGACGCTTCGCCGCCGCCAACCGCTCGTGGACGATCGAGGCCTGGATCAAGCTCGATACCGACACGACCGGCGTCATCGCGCAGTACCTCACCACCGGCTCCGGCCGCGTCGCCATGGAGCTGTCCCTGGACGGCGGCGTGCCGCAGACGCGCTTCGAGACCGGCGCGGGCGTCGAATACCTCGCCGGCGGCGCGGCCAGCGGCATCGGCGCCATCCCGACCGGCGTGTGGGTGCACCTCGCCGGCGTCTGGAGCAACCTCGACCGCAGCCTGGCGCTCTACGTCAACGGCCACCGCATGGTCGCCCAGCACAGCGTCGAATTCCCGGCCGGCACCGTCGGCACCCTGGTCCTCGCCGCCGGCTTTGACGACGGCGCCCTCGATGAAGTCCGCGTCTGGTCGGATGTCCCCGACAGCCGTTTCGGCGCCCGTCCGCAGCAGGATATCGTCGCGAACATGAGCCGGATGCTCCAGGAAGGCGTCGAGTGCCCGCGCGGCTACTGGCGCTTCGACGACGGCGGCCTCGACATCGAGGACTTCGGCGGTGAGCGCGTCGGCGGCACCTGGACGGCCTTCATGGGCGATGCGACCTACGCCCTCGACAGCGCCCTGGCCGGCATCATCAGCCAGGACCAGGATGCCAGCAACCACGCGGACTGGGTCGAGGATGGCACCGGCACCGGCACCGCCATGGCCGGCGTGACCCTCACCGGTTACGACGACATCGACAGCGACCTCCTGCCGGACTGGTACGAGCACCTCTATACCCGCGGCGCCAGCGAGACCAGCATGCTGCCGACGGCCGACCTCGATAACGATGGCCTGAACAACCTCTACGAGTTCCTCTGCGACACCAATCCGTACGACACCGATACCGACAACGACGGCATCGCCGACGCCGACGAGGACTTCGATGGCGATGGCCTGAGCAACGGCCGCGAGGCCGCCGCCGGCACGCACCCGGCCGTGGTCGACACCGATGACGACGGCCTGACCGACGGCGAAGAGGTCACCGGCGTCGACAGCGCCCTGACCCCGGCCGCCGACCCGGCCGGCCGCACCTCCAGCCCGCGCAACAGCCTCAGCCCGCTGAAGAACGGCGTTCTGAAGCTGGTCGACGGCGCCGGCCTTGCCGGCCGCCTCGGCGGCGCCCAGCTCACCGCCCCGTATACCCTCGAGGCCTGGATCCGCCTCAACGCCGCTGCTGCCAACGGCGTCATCATGAACAAGGCCAACGAGGAAATCGGCGGCGGCGTCGCCGATTGGACCCTGCGCCTCAACGGCGGCATCCTCACCCTCGACTTCCGCGCTCAGGACGGCACCGTCCGCAGCGCCGCCCTCGACGGCGTCCCGCTCAATACGGCCTTCGGCTGGACCCACGTCGCCGCCGTCGTCGCCCCCGACGCCAGCAGCGCCGACCACACCGTGGTCAGCCTCTACGCCTACCTCGAAGGCACCGAGTACGCGGCCGCTGTCCGCGTCCTTGGCGCGGCTGGTGCCCCCAGCTACGGCTCCTTCACCCTCGGCGGCAGCGCCATGCCGCTGGAGGTCGACGAGGTCCGCCTCTGGAACTCGGCCCGCGACGCCGATGCCATCCGCGGCAGCCGCTTCGCGCCCGTGGCCGCCACCGGCATGGCCGCCTACTACCGCTTCGACGACGGCGGCGAGAGCATCGAGGACATGACGGTGCCCTTCAACGCCATGACCAATGACGCCGCCGAAGAGGCGGCCCTGCTGACCGCGGGCAACGCCGAGGTCGTCTTCTACGGCCTGAACAAAGCCGACAGCACCAGCTTCGCGTACCTCAGCGCCGACAGCGACGCCGATGGTCTCTTCGACGTCTGGGAGCTGGCCCGCTTCGGCAACCTCACCACCGCCAGCAGGAACCCGGCCGTGACCCTCGTCGACGGCTGGACTGACAGCGATGGCGATGGCCTCAACGACCGCTACGAGGTGCTCGCCGGCACCGACCCGACCAGCGCCACCGCGGAGGCCGTCCTGACGGCCGACGCCGACGCCGACGGCCTGAGCCTCCTCGCGGAGCAGGCGGCCCAGACCGACCCGGCCAACGCCGACACCGACGACGACGGCGTCCTCGACGGCGCCGAGCTCGCCGGCGACCCGAACCCGCTCGACGCCGTGGCCGGTGCCCCGAGCGCCATCACGAACCCGCGCTACAGCCTGGCCCGCCATGATACCCTGGCGACCGACGGCCCGGACGCCGACGCCCTGGCCGACCACTATGCCTTCACGCCCCGCCGCAGCCTCGACCTCGCGGCCGTCAGCGCCGCCGCTCCGGCACACCAGGGCATGGCCATCCCGCGCAGTCGGCGCTTCGACCGCGGCGGCGGCTCGATGACCTTCGAGAGCTGGGTCTTCATCAACGGCGATGACACCGGCGCCATCCTCTCCTACAAGGTCGCCGCCGGCACCGTCCTCGAGCTCGGCCTCGCCGCCGGCAAGCCCTACGCCAAGGCCCGCATCGGCGGCGCTGACCAGACGGTCACCGCCGACACCGCCCTCGCCGCCGGCGCCTGGCGCCACGTCGCTGCAATCTGGGATGCCAGCGCCAGTGAGCTGAAGGTGAGCGTCGATGGCCTGGTTGAGAAGAGCCTCGCCGTTACCGGCAGCGCCCTCAGCGGCATCGGCACCCTGACGATGGCCGGCGACGGCACCGCCGCCGCCACCCTCACCGACGGCTACCTCGACGAAGTCCGCGTCTGGGGCTACGCCCGCGGCCTCTTCCAGACCAACGCCCAGCGCGATGTCGCGGTCGACTCCCAGGCCACCGGCCTGCTCGCCTGCTGGATGTTCGATGACGGCGGCAGCACCATCGAGGACTTCAGCGTCGCCAACCCGCTGCCCGGCGCCGCCGCCCTGGCGATCGTGCCCGCCGCGGCCATCGGTGCCGCCGTCGCCGACGCCAATGGCGACGGCGCGGCCGACTGGGTCACCGCGGCCCAGGCCGCGCCGGTCCGCACCGAGCGCCCGAATGCCATCCCGAACTGGTGGGCCGAGATGTACTTCGAGCCCGCCACCGCCAGCAATGTCGCCAGCTACAACGGCCACTACTACGAGTACGTCACCGCCGATGTATCGTGGTCGGCGGCGGCCCAGGACGCCACCAGCCGCGGCGGCTACCTGGCCATCATCAACGACCGCGCCGAGAACGACATCCTCACCAACGTCCTGCTGCGCACCAGCGAGGGCGCCTGGATCGGGCTCACCGACGAGCAGACCGAAGGCCAGTGGCTGTGGGTCGACGGCACCCCGATCGAGGCCGGCTTCTCGCAGTGGAGCAACTCGGCGCGCAGCGTCGAGCCCAACGACGGCGTCTGGGGCAACCCGCCCTACGTCAGCGAGGACTACGGCCAGATCGTCGGCCGCGCCAACGCCAACCCGCTCCTCATCCCCGGCTTCTGGAATGACCTGCGCGCCAACGACCCCACCGGCGACGCCAGCGGCTACATCGTCGAGTATGGCCAGTTCATGACCAGCTCGGTCGCCGCCGAGGACGCCGATGGCGACGGCCTCAATAACCTCTACGAGTTCTACTGCCGCACCAACCCGCTCGTCGCCGATACCGATGGCAATGGCCGTCCGGACGGCGCCGAGGACGCCGACGGCGACGGCCTCGCGAATCTCCTCGAGCAGGAACGCGGCTCCGACCCGCGCCTCCCGGATACCGACGACGACGGCCTCGCCGATCTCGCTGAGGTCAACGGCCTCACCCGCCCGGACAGCAGCCTCAGCCCGCTCGTCTACCACGCCGTCATCGTCGACGGCAGCGCCACCAGCATGGTCGAGCTGCCCGCGTCGTACCGCTTCGCCCTGA
>JAAYZO010000285.1 GCA_012514865.1 Lentisphaerota bacterium
CACGCTGCACTCACTGCGCTGCGACTGCGGCGAGCAGTTGGAGCGCGCCCTGCAGATGATCGGCGACGCCGACTGCGGCGTGCTGGACGGGGGGGTGTGGTGTGGCACGACCGGTGCGTGGGCGTAAGGTGCGTGTGGGGCGAGGGATAGGGGGAGAGTGCAACGGGAAAGGGCTTGGCACGGTTGCACTGCGGTGGCCAGTGGGCGGCAGGCGGGGTGGCAGGCGGGGCAAATGGCGTGCAGGGGCGCTGCAGGGGCGTTTCAGGGGCTTTGCGGGGTGTGGGGCGTGCCGGGGGGAGGCGGGGGCAGAGTGCATCGAGAGTGAAACGGGCACGTGCGTAGTTTGGCACAGATGGGCCGGCGGCCGCGTGGGGGCATAAGGGGGTAAAGCTCGTGAGAACGGCTACGCGCTGTCTGGCACCACTCCCGTGATATGGCCGATTCGGTCGGTGAGGCGGGCGTTGGGCATGCCTTTGCCGGCGAGCCACCACTGGACAGTCTGCGCGGAGACGCCGATGCGGTTGGCCAGGGCGGAGGGGGTGAGGCCGAGCCGGGTCATGGCCGCGCGGAGGGCTTCAGGGAAGCGGGCGGGGCCGATGGCGCGCCGCAGCTCAGGCTCGGGGAGGCCGAGGACGCGGGAGACGTCGGCGGCGAGTTCGGGCGGGATCGGGGCGCGGTCGTCCTCCCATGCGGCGAGGGTGCCGAGCTCGACGCCGATGGAGGCGGCCACCAGAGCGCGGTGGCGGAATCCGAGGCCGGTCCTCTGCCGGCGGAGCATCTCCCCCACCGTGGGGCGCTGGACGATGCGCCGCCCGAGGCGGGCGATGGCGACGGCCGTGGTGCGGTTGCGCCGGCGGCTCTCGGTGAGCAGGCTGTGCGCTGTGCGCGGGGCGATGCCGGCGCGCGCTGCCAGCTCGTCGGCGGTGAGGGCGTATTCGCGGGCGAGGCGGCGTGCGGCGATCTCCACGTTGTCGCCGTGCAGCAGGTCGGCCTCGTAGTCGGGCCCGAGGCTCAGGGTGCAGCGTCCGCCCATGCGGCGGGCGAAGGCGGCCTCCAGGGCGTCGAGGCGCCACGCGTCCAGGCCCTCGACGTAGAGCGTGCCAGTGACGTGGTAGCCGTCGGGGCCGCCGTCGGCCTCCAGTTGGATCTCGAGTCGGGGCGGCTCGTAGCCGCGGGCGTGGAGCGTGGTGTGCAGCGCGGCTTCACAGCGGATCATGGGGCGCCTCCGGGGCCAGGTCCAGCAGGAGGAAGAGGGCGACGGCGCCGGCGCGCTGCGCGGCGGACCGGACGGCGGCGCGGTCGGCGTGCGCGTCGGCGCGGTGCAGGCTGATGACGACGCGGGCGAGCTCGCGTTCGGCCTGGTCGACGGTGTCGGGCGCGGCGCCGGCCAGGAGGCGGAGGCCCTCGTAGACGCGGCGGATCCCGTCGAGTTCGGCTGTGGCGCGCGACCTGCGCAGCTGCCAGACGATCTCGGGCTCGACGGCGCGGACATGTGCCGAGGGCGGCCAGGCGGGATCAGCGGCCATAGCGGACCTCCAGGGGGTTGACGCGTTCGAGTTTGCGCAGGGCCTTGATCAGGTCGGATGCCTGGTCGCGGGTGAGGGCGAGCCAGGCATGGATGCGTTCGGCGGTGTTGGGAGCCTTGACGCCCTCGATCTGGCGGCGGCGCAGCTCGTTCTCCGGGCCGGCCAGGACGGTATGGCAGGCGTAGCCGTAGGGGCCGTCGCGGCGTCCGACGCGCCATTCGATGCGGTTGGCCAGGTCCTCGATGTATGCGGCCTGTTTGGGTGTCGCCCATCCGGGGCCGCGCTCGGAGGGCCCCGGCGGCCGATCGTCCCTGACGTGGGCGCGGCGGTCGCGGTGTTGGCCGGCGGCGCGCTGCAGTGCGGCGATGGCCGCGTTGTAGTCGTCCGGGCCCCAGTCCCGCAGGCTGGCCTTGCCCGTGTGGGCCTTCTGCACGTCGTGCCGGTCCTCGTCGTCGATGCCGACCTCCCGGCAGAGCGCGAACCACGTGCGGCGCAGCTTAGCTACGGACGGCATCTGTAGCGCTCCTGCGGCCCCCGGACGCCGAGGCCGACGATGAGGGCGAACGGCGCGAGGATGATCGCCGTCAGGATGACGAGGCCGACGGCGATCTCGACGATCAGGCGGTTCATTGTCTACCCTCTTCGGATCAGCTCCTGGACCTTGGGGCGGTCCAGGTCGACGTCGAAGGAATCGCGTCCCTGGGCGACCTTGAGGCCGGCGCGTTTCATGTCGGCGGGCGAGAGCTCCCCGGTGCCGGCTGCCGCCAGGATGGCGGGCTTGTCGATCGAGAGGGTGTGTCGGACGCAGTTGTCGCGTCCGATCTCGAGCAGGCGGCGGGCGGCCTGGTCGCCGGAGACGCCGCGTGCGGTGGCCACGTGCGGGGGCGGGGTGCGCCAGCCGATGCGGCCGTAGAGGAGCGAGAGGCTCTTGGTGGCTGTGCCCGCCAGGAGCGCGTCGCGGTGGTCGTTGCAGTAGTCGCGCAGCTCGGCCAGTGCGGCGCGCGCTGCCTCGACCAGGCTGTCGATGGGGCCCTGGTGGAGGCGCTTCAGGAGATCGATCTGCTCCTGGAGGCCGGCGGCTGCGCCCTCGGCGCGGAGGGACATCTCGCCGTAGACGCCGAGCAGGCGTGTGGCCTCCTGGCGGGCGGCATCCACAGCCGAGGGGGTGCCCGACAGGGCAGGCGGCTGTTCCACATCAGACGGTTTCGCGGCCATCGGTATTCTCCGTTGTCTCGGGGACGTCATAGATGCTGGAAACGTTGTGCCACGCTACGAGCTTTCGCCGGCAGGTGGCGCAGTTGATGTCCGAGGTATGATTTGTGTCTTCGATGGGGCCGGTATAGCCCCAGCGGCCGCAGAGCGACCGGCCGTTCACAAAGTAGTGGGCGGCTCGGGCGTTCAGCGGCCAGCCCCACCCTTTCGCGGTCATCAGGCATCCTCCCTTGGGAGTAGACGGAAGCGCAGATCGGCGACGTCGGGCTGCAGGGCGGCGAGGAGTTCCTCGCGCCGGAAGCCGGCCAGCTCGGCCATGAGGACGGCGTCGGGGACGCCGATTTCGAGTCGGCCCTCGTGGAGGCCGACGATGCGGCAGTGATCGAGGTCGGGGGCGGCCGTGCGGAAGCGGGCCTCGACGCGGGCGAAGGGCCCGCGTTCGCGGCGGAGGCCCTTGTGGATGCGTCTGATGAGCGCGGCCAGGTCGTGGAGGCCGCGTCCGCCGGGCTGGAGTGCCCGGGGCTCGTAGGCGGCGTCGGGGCGGATGCTGTGTCCGGCGATCACTGGTGCTCGTCTCCTTTCGCGTGGCGCCATCCGCAGGCGGGGCACGGGAGCCGGCCGCGCACGACGGCGGCGGAGACGTAGGCGCCGCAGCGGCGGGGGCAGGGGTATCCGGCGCGGGGGCGGAGGCGGCGTGCGGAGCGGACGCGCCGTAGGCGTCCGGAGTCGGCCTCGCGCACGATCCACCCACCGCGCGGGTCCGGGCGCTGGACGACCACGGCGACGGATCGCCCGAGCCGCCGGAGCGTGTAGGTCTCGCGGGGGTGGATGATTTTGTTCGTCATCGCGACCTCAGATCAGAAGAAACCCTGCCTTGCCGAGCCACGCCCCGCCCAGCCCAGCCCGGCCCAGCCACGCCCCGCCAAGCCACGCCTCGCCCTGGGTCATGTCGTGTCGCTCCCACCTGTAAAAGACCCTTGCCTTGCCCTGCCGTGCCCGGCCCCGCCGAGCCACGCCCGGCCCAGCCACGCCCCGCCAAGCCACGCCTCGCCCCGCCATGCCTCGCCTCGCCAGGCCAGGCCGCGCCTCAGGGGCCGCTGTCAGGCGGCCTTGAACTGCGTGACGGTGAACCGGCCGAAGCGAGGGCGATAGTCGCCGATGCCCACGGACTGCCCGGCGGTGACCAGGATGCTGTTGAGCACCTCGCCGGGGACGGTATCACCGTCGATGACCTGGATCGTGAAGGCCAGGGACCACTGCGGCAGATGCGGACGGTGCCTGACCACGCGGGCGCGCTGGATGCGCACGGGGCGCGAGTCGATCTTGTAGCTGGAGACCCCGTGGGGGATGCACTCAGGCTCGATGAGGATGTTGCCCTTGATCGCATCCTTGTAGGTCTTCTTGCCCTGGCCGGGCACCCGGAACCACGAGGCGGCCTTGCAGAGCGCCTGGTAGATGTGCTCGGCGGGCTGGTAGAGGCCGCCGTCGTCGAAGGAGTAGGCGCCGCGCGCGGCCTGCGACTCTGGGGTGTCGTCCTTGCGGGCGGTCTTCTTCACTTTGGTCTGAACTTCCGCTTCCGCCTCGAGGTCGAAGCGATGCATCAGCAGCCCGGGGGCGCTTCCCGTGATGGTGACTTCATAGGTTCTCACGACTTCCTCCCATGCCCTATCGGAGGGCGGTTGTTGTGCGGACGGGCGACGTCGAACAGGCGGCCCTGGTGGGCCGGGCCTGAGCGTCGCGGCTGCGGCTGCGGCGGGCGGGCGTGTCTGTCGGGCAGATCCTCCCAGGAGAGGCGGCCGTCGCGGACGGCCCGGATGACGAGCGGGTGCAGGACGTAGCGATGGATGTGGCGGCCGTCGTCGTTCTGGCCGGCGTAGCGGCAGGAAACGGCGGCGTCGGCGGTGACGATGCCCTCGGCCTCACAGAGGCAGCGGAGGCTGGTGACGTCGGAGTGGACGGCCAGGCTGCCGGTAGCCTCGGCGATCTGCCAGGTGGTGGC
>JAAYZO010000037.1 GCA_012514865.1 Lentisphaerota bacterium
ACCTGGCCACCCTGAAGGGGTGCCAGATCGTAGCCGGGGGTCGCGCGCAGCACGACCCCCGGAACCGCGAACCCACACACCACGCACCCTGAAGGGGTGCCAGAACCGGACTTTCAAACAGCCCTGCGTCAGGCCCCCGCCGAGATCCCGCTCCCCGTCGCATGACGACCAGGATCCGCCCTGAGTAGGTCCGCGGCGCCGCCCGTGGACCCGGTTCGCCGGCGCATCGCCATGGCCCACACGAGCGGCCACGCGCCATCGCCCCGCCTCGACGGAGGCATCTCGAGCCACCACGGGCCAGCGTTGCGCCCGCCGGCCGCGACGCTAGATTGAGAGGCCGCCGCGGCGGGCCGTCAGGCGCGTCGCGGCAGTGCCGGGTGTCCAGGCGGGCCGCGCCGTCGGCGGCGTTCCGTCGCGGCGTCGGGCCGGGGGCCGCGCCGGGGCGTAGGCGGTCCCATGCGGTCCGGTTGTCCCTTAATTTGGGTAGCGCGTCCCGCCGTGTTTCCCGGTGCGGGCGTCATGTTGCCAAAGGCATGTCAGGATGCGTGCGGTCGTACAACGTGTTGCCGAGGCCTCGGTCGAAGTCGACGGCCGCGTCGTCGGCCGGATCGGGCCGGGGCTGCTGATTCTGCTCGGCGTGCGCAACGGCGACCGCCTCGACGAGGTCGAATACACGGCGGCCAAATGTGCCGACCTGCGTATCTTCGAAGACGAGCGGGGCCTGATGAATCGCTCGCTGCGCGAGACGGGCGGGGCGGCACTGGTGGTCTCGCAGTTCACCCTCTACGGTGACTGCCGCAAGGGCCGCCGGCCGAGCTTCATCGAGGCCGCCCGGCCCGAGGTGGCCGAGCCCCTGTACGAGGCCTTCGTGGCCTGCCTCGAGCGCGCTGGAGTGAGCACGGCGCGCGGGGTCTTCGGAGCCGAGATGAGAGTCCGCCTGCTCAACGACGGGCCGGTGACGGTCATCGTGGAAAAGGACGCCGAGACGCTATGAACGACAACCCCCAGGATTCGCGTCGGCCCTGCGTGATGGGCTCGAGCCGCAGCCCGTCCTCGTCGTGGGACGCCGCCGTCGCCGCCGAGATCACCGGCGCCCTCGCCGAGACCTACCGTGATGACATGGGCATCAGCCATGTCGATGGCGGCAACATGCCGCAGCGCGATGCCGTGGTGGCCATCCTCGAGAAGATCCTCGAGATCCTCTTCCCGGGCTACACCGGCCGCCACCTGGTCACCCGCGCCGCTCTGGAGTTCACCACCGGCGACCTCGTCAATGCCGTCTATCACGGCCTCGCCGAGCAGGTCCGCCGGGCCCTCGCCTACCGTTGCCAGGTCGAGTGCTGCGGGGGCTGCGACTGTGTGCGGCAGGCCGACGACGCCGTCATCGCTCTCCTGCGACGCCTGCCGGCGCTGCGCGGCCTCCTGAAGAGCGATGTGCAGGCCGCCCTCGACGGCGACCCGGCGACCAGCTCGACCGACGAGATCATCATCGCCTACCCGGGCCTAAAAGCCATCGCCGTCCACCGCGTCGCCCACGAGCTCTACCGCGCCGGGATACCCCTCATCCCACGCGTCATGTCGGAGTACGCCCATACCGTCACCGGCATCGACATCAACCCCGGCGCCCAGATCGGCGGCAGCTTCTTCATCGACCACGGCACCGGCGTCGTCATCGGCGAGACGGCCATCCTCGGCGAGAGCGTCAAGATCTACCAGGGCGTCACCCTCGGCGCGCTCAGCTTCCCGAAGGACGCCTGCGGACGACTCATCAAGGGCGCCAAGCGCCACCCGAATATCGAGGACCGCGTCACCATCTACGCCGGCGCGACCATCCTCGGCGATATCACCGTCGGCCACGACAGCGTCGTCGGCGGCAATGTCTGGCTCACCGAGTCCGTCGAGCCCTTCAGCCGCATCACCAACGCCAAGCCCGACCTCTCGATCAAGCAGCGCCGGCCGTGACGAGCGCGCGAGGGCGCCCGAGCTCGCGCGCGGCTCGCGCGACCTGCTGCAGAACTGCCGCGGGCCCGTGGGCGCCACGCGCCGAGTGGCGCTCCGCCGGGCGCCGTTCCCCGGCGCCCGGGTGGTCCAAGGACGGCGCCGCGGACCTACTTGCCGCCCGACGGGCGGAGGTGGGCGCCACGAGCCGAGTGGCGCTCCGCCGGGCGCCTGGGCTGATCGACGAACGCGTCAGCAACCCACCTGGTCACCCTGGAGGGGTGCCAGATCGTAGCCGGGGGTCGCGCGAGAGCACGACCCCCGGAAACACAAACCCGCCAACCACGCACCCTGAAGGGGTGCCAGAACCGGATCTCCAAACAGCCCTGGCGCCGGGCGCGTTACGGGGTTGATTTCGGCGCCGGGTTGCGCTAAGCTGTGCTTGTGTCGGTGCCAGCCAGGCACGGATTGTGGTCATGTCGCGAACGTTACGGGTCCGCGACGGCACTCGCAGAGACGTGACAAAGCCGTTGACGCAGCAGGCGATGCCGGCCGGGAGGCAGGCTGGGGAGAGGCGCCGCGTGTCGGGGGTGTTTGTGTCGGATGACAGGGTTCGGTCGGCATACGGTTCCGGCCCCCGCAGCCAGCAGGGATGTGGCCTCACATGATCTTCGCAGACGCAGCTCCTCGTCGGTTCCTGCGGCATTGGCTTGCCGTGGCACTCCTGGTCTCGGCGGCCGCCGTGGCGGCGGAGCCGGGGCCCTTCACCCTCTACCTGGGTGCCTCCGGTGACCTGACCATACCCCTGGAGCCCGACCCCGATTACCACTCCCCGTGGGCGGCCGGGGTCGTCTACCGGCTCGGGGATATCGTCTCCCGCCGCCCTGACGGGGTCACGCTGCGCCACTACATCTGCACGGTCGCCCATGCCGACCGTGAGCCCGGCGTGGCGCCGGACTGGGCCAGCGTCTGGCGGCCGACGGAGCACGCCAGGAGCTACCTCCTCGGCTTCCGCACCGACGCCCGCGAGGGTATCGACCTGCTCTTCCCGAACGGCACCACCATCGACCCGCTTCACTATGACCAGCCTCTACCCCTGCAATGGATCACCCAGCGGCTCCTGTACTTCCCCGTGCCGGAGCCCCACCGCGCCCTCGCGCAGGACATCCGCCCGCCGTCGCAGGTGGCGGTGTGGGAGCTGGCCCTGACGGGCATGTCGCCCGGAGACAGCGTCACCCTCACGTGGG
>JAAYZO010000286.1 GCA_012514865.1 Lentisphaerota bacterium
AAGCGGTAGGTCGGGGGTACGGCGACCTGGCGCGGCAGCTCCGGCATGACCCCGGCCGCCAGGTCGATGACCTGCGCCCGCAGGCCCTCCGGCTTACCCTGATAGCGGTTGAAGACCATGGGGTCGCGACGATGCACGCCGCGCAGGCCGGCGCGGCGGATCAGCGAGTACTCCCCCAAAGCGAACCCGAAGCGGTCGTAGCGTCCGGCCAGGCCGGTAACCACCGCCGTGCCGCCGCGCTGGACCCAGTCGTGCACCAGGTCGACCGTGGCCAGCGGCATGGCCGGGCTGTAGCCGATCAGCGCGGCCGAGAAGGCGTCGAGGCGGCCGGGTTCGAGGTGCAGCCCCGGCACCGGGTCGAACTGGACGCCGCGCAGCCCCATGGCCTGGCACAGGCCAAACACCTCGGCCTGGTGTACGGACGCCTCCAGCGGCGGCCCCCAGCGGTTCGGCGTGCCCAGCAGCACGGCCAGGTTGGCGACCGGCTCCGCGAACGCCATGCACTCGGCCAGGTGCGGCCAGGCCAGGGTGTCACGGAGCGCCTCGCCCTCGCTGTGGCTGCGCCAGCCCCAGGGCTTGTTGTTGACCACCGCCGCAAAGAAGGCCGACGCCCACGCCTTCTCCGCGTCGTCGGCGACCGGGTACTGCGCCCAGGCCGGCTTGCCCCAGCGCCGGCTGAAGCCATCGGCGATGCGGTGGGTGGCGTACTGGTTGGCGAACTGGCCATAGACGCGGTTGGTGCCCTCCGTGCCGCTGAAGCAGACGCGCCCCTCCTCGAAGGTATTGCCGGTGCGCGCCGGGCCGTAGATGTTGGTGCTGTAGGTCAGGACCACGGCGTCGGGGTTCACCTTGCGCAGGCGCTGCACGAGCTCGCTCTTGAACTCGGTGATCGAGGTGTGCTGCCACTCGAGCCAGAGCCGCCACAGGGGCTCGCGGCTGTTCCCGATGATGTCGGCGGCGTCGTGTTCGGGAAAGCGGAAGCCCGTGGCCTCCTCGAAGCCCTCGCGGCAGTGGCGACAGCCGCAGTAGTACTTGCCGACATGCGCGAAGTTGATCTCGTCCAGCATGAAGCCGACCATGCCTTGCCGGCAGATCTCCTCGACATAGCGGATGTGCGCCTCGCGGAAACTGGGGTTGTTCGTGCAGCACCAGTGATGCGGCGTGCCGTCACCAAGCGCGACCTGGGGCCAGTCGGGGTGCTGCGACACGATCGCGTAGCCGGGCTGCCAGAAGAGCGTGAAGTCGAGGTGCGCGAAGGGCAGCAGACCGGCCTCGCGGCAGGCATCGGCCGTGAGCTTGTAGAAGGCCATGAGCCGCGCCGTCTCGTCGAGATGATCGAGTCGGAAATGCCGCCCGCGCACGATCGCGACCGTGGCACCGTCGTCGCGGATGCGCCGGGCATTGGCGCGCGCCTCCTCCGGACGGTCGTACTCGGTCATGGGACTGCTGTTAGCGCTGCCCCAACTGGCCATACGCATGTCGCCGAGGAGGTCCTGCATGCGGGGCGAGTCCGGCAGAGTCGGCATCCGTGCTTCGAGACGCGCCGCCGCCGCACGGTAGCGCGCGGCCAGCTCGGACTGCTGCCGCGACGGCTCCAGCAGCCGCTCGTCTTCCGATAGCTCGTCAACCCGGCCCTCGACCACCACCAGGGCGGTGGCGGCGTCGGGGCTGCGCGTGTTGCGAATCTCGACCACGTTGGCACCGGTCACGACATGCGCCGAGATGCCGAACTCGTACACGAAGGGATCCTGATCGGGCAGACCGATGGGTAGGTACTTGTAGTCCTCGGGCAGACGACTGAAGTCGGGGGCGTGGTACACCAGGAACTGGCTGTCCTTCCGGGCCGTCTCGACCACGGTCCCATTGCGCAGGGTAAACCGCGGCGGGCGGTTGAGGAGGTCGCTCACCGTCAGCGGGCGCCCATTGACGCGCACTTCCAGACAGGCCAGCATACCGGCAAGGGCAGCGGCCTCCGACCGCACCCGGAACCGCAGCGTGGTCGCACCAGCCTCGGGATAGGTGTCGGCCCGGTTCCCCGACGACAGGTACTGGCGCGTTCCCACCGTGGCGGGGTCGAGCGGCGGACGACCGCCGTCGGAAAGCGCGAAGGTCCACTGGCCTGCGCCCGCCGCCGCAATACGCGCCTCGGCAAACAGCTCGCCGGCCGCGGCGGTCCCGACGATGCAGCCGCCGCACAGGAGCAGGCCAAGGATGGCCCGTCGCATCGTCAGCGCGTGGTCGAACAACACCATACGCTCCTCGCTCGATTCAGGGAAACCACCGCACGGGCCAGGCCGGCATGGCCGGGCGCGTCCGGCGCTCGCAGACGATACGCCCTGCCCCGACCGCCGTCAATGGCAACCGCGACGCCGCCTGTGTTGACAGAGCGAGATGCATAGTGTACACTCTAAGTGTAACCTTCAAACCATAGGGGACAGCCCATGGCCACCGTGAGCCTCAAACACGCCCGACAGCAACTGGGCGAGCTGGTCGATGCGGCCGCCCACGGCGAACAGGTCGTCATCACCCGGCGCGGCCGCCGGGTTGCCCGTCTCGTCGCTATCGACGCGTCACCGGAACCGCTGCCCGATCTGACGGC
>JAAYZO010000287.1 GCA_012514865.1 Lentisphaerota bacterium
CAGCCCCGCCGCGTCGTCGCCGGCGACGGGCGTCTCCGGCGTCACCGCCGACTGCACCACCACCGGCACCGTCTTCCAGCCCAGCTTGCGGCAGGCCAGGAAGCGCTTGTGGCCGGCGATCACACGGTAGCGCCCCTGGCCCAGGGGCGCCACCACGATCGGCTGCAGCAGGCCGTGCTCGCGGATGCTCTTGGCCAGGACGTCGGCCTCGGCCTCGATCTCCGGTGTGCGCAGGAACTGCAGGCCGGCCTCGTCCACCGCCGCCACCGGTATCTCGACCATCTGGCCGTCGGGCGAGGGGAGCTGGCCGCGCATGACGCCGTCGCTGCCCTTCCGGAACGAGTAGACGAAGGGGATGGCCATGTCGACCTTGGGATTGCGCTGGACGGCCTGGAAGACGTGGCGGATGATCTCGTGCACGATGCGCGGGCGGTCCTTGGCCATGGTCAGGTAGCGCAGGCGCATGAGGATGCCGTACTCCCACATGTCCGAGCGGATGTAGGGCTGCTCGCCGGTCTCTTTGATGATATGTGCGGTGACGGTGTGGGCCGCCTCGAGGAGGATCTTCTCGGCGGCGTCCCAGTCGGAGTCGAAGGTGATGCGGATGACGACCTCGTCGAGGATGTACGAGGCCTGCGCCCGCGGCGTGTAGTTGATCGCCACCTGGTTGAAGAGCATGGCATTCGGTATGAGGATGTCGCGACCGATCGCCTCCTCGCTGCCGACCGAACCGCCGACCTGGTCCATGACCGTGTACATCATGCCGACGTGCTTGACGTCGCCGACCAGTCCGAGCGACGAGAAGAAGACGCGGTCGCCGACGCGGAAGGGCCTCTTGAGGGTGACCAGGATCCAGGCGGCGACGCCGCTGACCGGGGCCTGCAGCGACCAGCCCAGGAGCATCCCCGCGAAGCCGGCCACGACGCCGCCGATGCGCCCGAGGACACCCAGGGAGTAGACCAGGCCGCCGACGACGGCCAGGATGGCGAGGATCTGCAGGAAGCCGGTGAGCATGCCGATCTCGCCCTCGGGGCCGCGCCGGCGGCGCACCAGCCCGATGGTCAGGGCGCTGGCGAGCTGCTGGCCGGCCAGGATGGCCAAGGCCAGGCTGACGAAGTCCAGGAGCGTGTGCGAGGCGCTGAGACGCGGGTCGGGCACCCTGAGGCCCTGGAGGAGGTGAACCCCATAGGACAGCACCCCGAAGACTGCCGCCCAGATCAGGCGGCGCGCGATAGACTCGGTCTTGATGTCAGACTTGCCGGCCATACGACACTTTCGCTTGCGGACGACGCCGTCGGGACGAGCTGGGTACGGCAGGGCGCCGAGGCCCTGACCAGCCGCCCCCACGCCCCCAGGCCGCTACCATAGCGCCGGAGCGCGAAAATGGGAGCCCGAGCCGGCCGTGCGGCGCCGGCGCCGCGAGCCGAGGTGCCGCCCGGCCCTCGAGGCCCAGCTCAGGAGCCGGCGAGTCCCGTCCGTGTCCGTCCGCGTCCGTCTGTGTCTGTCCGTGTCTGTCCGTGTCCCGAGCCGGCCGGCCGCGTCCACGCGGCCGCGGTGTCGCCGCACCTGGGCTCCCCGCGCCCGCCGGGTGTCGGCTCGGCGCAGCTCCGCCCCGGCCGGTCGCCGCTTTCCATGGCCCTCCGGCTTGCCGGGCGAGCGATCGGCGCTAGGTTGGAGGACCTTCCGTCGGATGGTTCGGCGGGAGCGGCTGATCAAGGAGTGTTTCGCATGCTGTTGAGGTATTCTGCCCGTCGTCGTGTGTTCACACTGATCGAACTGCTGGTGGTCATCGCGATCATTGCCATTCTGGCGGCGATGCTTCTGCCGGCCCTGTCGCAGGCGCGTGAGAAGGCCCGGACCATCTCCTGCACCAACAACGTCAAGCAGATCATGCTTGGCGTGATCCTCTACGCGGACGACCATGGTGAGACGATCCCCTATGGCCAGTTCGACGAGACGCCGGTGCGCTACTGGGACTACAAGCTCCTCCCGTACGTGGGCAACTCTGCCGCGACCTTCGTCTGTCCGAGCAAGAGCGACATGACCCGGGGCTACGGCTGGAGCCATAACGGCATGCCCTATCGGACGAACTACCCCACGCCGCGGGCCGCGACGGGCTCCTGGAGGTACCCGAGCCAGGTCATGGTCTTCGGCTGCAATCGCAATGAAGGGGCCGGCGGCCTCGGCTGGCTCTACTCGTATGTCGCCTACAGCGCCTCGCACTGGGCCGGCACCGACACTGGCAAGGTCGGCATCGCGCACAGCGCGGGGTCGGTCTTTGGCTATCTCGATGGCCACGCCGGCTGGCGGCGCACGGACACGGTGCGCGACATCAGCACGGCCGGGCGGATCTTCTGGGCCGCCGATCAGTGAGGACGGCCTGAGCGCTCTGGGCGGCGCCGCGGGGGTGCCCTGCCGGTCGCCCGCCGCGGCCACCACGCCCCACCGCGTCGGGCGTATTGGCTTGTATTGAGGGTGTTGGCGGCGTTATGTTTGTGATGTCAACTCCGGCGGATGGTCGCTCAGACTGCCCACGCAAGGAGCGCTGTCATCATGAACCCAAGACGTCCTCCGTGCTGTCGTCCCTTCACGCTGATCGAGCTGCTGGTGGTGATTGCCATCATCGCCATCCTGGCGGCGATGCTGTTGCCGGCGTTGTCGCAGGCGCGTGAGAAGGCCCGGGCCATCTCCTGCACCAACAACGCCAAGCAGATCATGCTTGGCGTGATCCTCTACGCCGACGACCACGACAGCAACATCCCCTACGGCCAGTTCGACGAGACCCCGGCGCGCACCTGGGACTACAAGCTCCTGCCCTATGTGGGCAACTCCGCCGCGACCTTCGTCTGTCCGAGCAAGGGCGACGTGGCCCGAGGCTATGGCTGGAGCTACAACGGCATGCCGTACCGGACGAACTACCCGACCCCCCCGGACGTCTCTGGGCTACTGGAAGCACCCGAGCCAGGCCATGGTCTTCGGCTGCAATCGTGTCGAAGGCGTGGGCAATGCCGGCTGGGTCTACTCCTACATCACCTACAGCGCGACGCACTGGATCACCCCTGACACGGGAAAGGTCGGCATTGCTCACAATGCCGGCTCGGTGTTCGGCTTCCTCGACGGCCATGCCGCCTGGCGGCGTACGGACACCCTGCGCGACACCAGCGCCGCCGGGCGGCTCTTCTGGGCTGCCGATCCGTGAGGATGGCCTGAGCGCTCTCGACGGCGCCGCGGTGGGGGCTTCCCCCGTCGCGGCGCCGTTGCTTTTCAGCTCGAGGCGCTGGTGTAGCTGCGCAGTCCGAAGCGCCAGAAGAGTCGCGACGCCATGACCATGCCGACGGCGAGGAGCACGGCGGCCGGGGTGCTCACCGGCCAGGCGCGGCCCAGCACGGCGCTGGCCGGCACCGTCGTCAGGAAGGCCACCGGCAGGACGAAGGTGAAGGCGACGCGGTAGGCGGCCGGGTAGGCCGCCACGGGGAAGCGCCCGGCCTCGAGGAGGCCGCGCAGGAGGCTGGTGACGTTGTGGATCTTGACGAACCACAGGCTGGTGGTGCTGAGCATGAACCACAGGCTGTAGAGGACGGCCAGGGCCAGGGCCAGGGGCAAGACCCCGGCGAGGGCGTCGCGCGGCTGCAGGCCGAGGCGGTGGCCGGCGTAGGCGATGACGGCCAGGCCGTAGGCCATATCCGGGACACCCCAGATGGCCAGATTGCGGGTGGACAGCCAGAACTGGGTGTCGATCGGCTTGAGCAGGACGAAGTCGAGGGTGCCCGAGCGCACATGCTCGACGATGCGGCCGATGTTCGGCCGCAGGAAGGTGCTGCTGACCCCCTCCAGGAAGGTCGCCAGGCCGAGCACGACCATGGCCTCCTCCCAGCGCCAGCCGCCGAGGTCGGCGTCGTTGGTGTAGAACAGCGACAGCCCGAAGAGGCTGCCGACGAGCTGGCCGAGGCTGTTGACGGTGGCCAGCACGAAGTTGAGGCGGTACTCCATCTCGGCGGCGACGGCCGCGCTCCAGAATCGCCCGAGGGTGCGCAGGTAGCGACGCAGCATCGCGGTCAGGCCCCCATGCCCGAGTAGCGCCTCAGGCCGGCGCGCCAGAGGAGCCGGTAGAGGCCGAAGAACACCAGGGTCCACACGGCCATCACCGCCAGGCCGCGGCCGAGGTCCACCGGGCGGCCCAGGAGGAGCTGCGCCGGCATGTAGATCAGGTAGGGGAACGGCGTCCACTCGGCCACACGGCGCACGCCCTCGGGAAACAGCGACAGCGGCGCCAGGTAGCCCGAGAGGAAGAGGTACATGAAGAACCAGAAGTCCTCGATGGCGCTGGCGCGTTCCGACCAGAAGGCGACCATGGCGAAGGCGTACTGCATGATGAAGCGCAGGACAAAGGCCGCCGCCAGGCACAGCGCCGCCAGCAGGCCCGAGCGCAGGCTCGGACACCAGAGCGCGGCCGGGTAGAGCACGAAGAACAGCGCCGTCAGGATGACCAGGAACGGCAGCCGCGCCAGGCGCTCGCCGAGGTGGTCGCAGAAGAAGCGCCAGAACGGGTCAATGGGCTGCAGGAGCCGCGGCGAGAGGGAGCCCTCGACGACATGGCGCTCGACCTCGTAGATCACCCACACCAGGGTGACCTGCCGGATCAGGAAGACGCAGAGGAAGTAGCGCGCGAACTCGGTCGGCGTCAGGCCGAGGTCGGCCTGGGTGCCCTGGCTGGCCTGCATCCAGACGCCCATCATGAGGAAGGGCATGATGCTCGAGAGCACCCAGAGGACGACCTCGGCGCGGTACTCGAGCATCTCCGCGTAGCTCACCACGACGTAGGTCCGCAGCTTGCCCAGGAAGGCATTCATGGCGCCGCCCCCGGCTGCCGGAAGATGCGTCCGATGGTCTCTTCGATGGGCGGGTCGTTGATGGTCAGGTCGCGGACCTCGAGGTCGCCGAGCAGCCGGGCGATGACGGCAGTGAGCTGGCTGCGCTCGACCGCGAGGCGGACGGCGTGGCCCTCGACGCTGGCGACCTCGCCATAGGCGGCGAGGCGTTCGGCCGGCACCGGCCTGGCGAGGTCGAGGCGGACCTCACGGTAGGGCGCCAGGCGCCGCACGATGCCGTCGAGGCTGCCGTCGTAGAGGAGCTGTCCGGCGTGGATGATGACGACGCGCCGGCAGAGGGCGGTGATGTCGGCCATGTAGTGGCTGGTCAGGAGGATGGTGGCCTGGTGGAGGCGGTTGTACTCGCGCAGGAATTCGCGCACCGAGGCCTGGGCGTTGACATCGAGGCCGAGGGTGGGCTCGTCGAGGAAGAGCACGTCGGGGCGGTGCAGGAGTGCGGCCAGGAGTTCGGCCTTCATGCGCTCGCCCAGCGAGAGTTTGCGCACCGGCTGGCTGAGCTGGCTCTCGAGGCCGAGCATACCGGCCAGGTCGCCGATGCGGCGACGGCACTCGGCGGCGGGGATGTCGTAGACGGCGCCGTTGATGCGCAGCGAGTCGAGGGTGGGGAGGTCCCAGATGAGCTGCTGTTTCTGCCCCATGACCATGGTGATGCGCCGCAGGAAGGCGGCGTCACGCCGGAAGGGCCGGTGGCCGGCGACGGTGGCCTGCCCGCCACTCGGGCAGATCAGGCCGGTCAGCATCTTCAGCGTCGTGGTCTTGCCGGCGCCGTTGGGGCCGAGAAAGCCGACGACCTCGCCCGGCTCGATGGCGAAGGAGAGATCGCGCACCGCCGTCACCGTGCGGAAGCGCCGCTGCACGAAGTGCCGCAGGGTGCCGAGGAAGCCCGGGGCCTTGTCGGCGACCTGGTAGGTCTTGGTCAGTTGCTGGGCGTCGATGATGGGCATGGGCAGGCGATCAGGGCGCTGGGGCTGTGGTGTGGTTTCTCGCGGCGGGTAATGTATCGCCTGCCCCCGGCCCTGTCCCGCCGCGGCGGCCCAGGGGCACCAGGGACGCTGGGAGCGCCGAGCGTCGGCTCGGCCTCTTCGCGTTGTTGCATGCGTCGTTTTGTTGCAGACTTTCAGCCTGCAATGCGTCACGTCTGTTTTCCCCAGGGCGTTGCCCTGGGCTGATGAATGATGCCCTTTCAGGGCGCCAGAACGGCGGGGCGGAGGGCGCCACGAGCCGAGGCTCGGCCTCTCCCGGGCGCCCGCGGCGCCCGGGAGGTCCATGGACGGCGCCGTGGACCTACGTGCCCCGCGCCGGCGACTGCGGTTGTAGCCGCGGCTGGCCATGGCCGGTGGCGGGCGCTAGATTGTCGCGGTTGGCGGCGCCGGGGGCTCGTGCCGGCGCCGAGGCTGAACCTGCCTGACGCAGCGATCACGGAGGGCCCCGTGCCCGGACATACGACCCCACCCAGATCTTCTCTTTGGCGGCCCTGCCGCCTGCCTGTATGGCAGGCCGGGACCCTGCTCACACTGGCCCTGGCGGTGTCGGCCCAGACCGCGCCGGTCTGGCAGCCCCCTGCCGATGCCTGGCTGGTCTTCGCCTCGGCGACCTGCGAGGAGTGCGAGTGGCTCAAGACGGCCTTCCTGCCCGACCTCGAGGCGCGCTTTGCGCAGGGCCTGCCCGCAGTGGCCTTCGTCGACACCGACGACATCGAGCGGAACTACCCTCTCCTGGGTGAGATCGAAGACGCCCTCGGCAGCCAAGGCGGCGACCTGCCGGCGGTGGTCATCGGGGCGCGCCTCTTCTATGGCAAGGACGCCCTGGCGGCGTGGGGTGCCGGGCTGACCGACTCGCTGCCCCGGCCGGCCCTCCCGGAGGGCGTCCGCGCCATCGCCGCCCGGGCCCACGGCGTCAGCCTCTACGACGGCGCCGCCCCGGTGCCCGCCGCCCAGGCTGCGCCGGCCGCCTCCGCCGGAGGCACGGCCACTGCAGCCGCACCCGTCGTCGCCGCGCCCATGGCGTCGGCCGGGGGCATGGTCGACTCTCCGGAACAGGCGACCGTCCTGTATTTCGAGACCACGGGCTGCCGCAAGTGCGCCCGTGCCGAGAAGCAGCTCCTGTACGCCCTGACGCGTGTCTCCGGCGCCCGGGTGGCCCGGGTGAACACCCTCGATCCGTCCGGGCGGGCTCTGCACTACGCCGTCACCGGCCGCCTGGAACTCCCCGCCACGCAGCGCCGCGAGCGGGGAATGAGGGCATGGCTGCTGGGCCTGCTCTCCGGCCGTCTGGAGTTGCCCAGCACGCAACGCCTGCTGACCCCGATGTTCGTCAGCGGCACGCGGGCGCTGAGTGGCAGCGACATCACCGACAGCGGCCTTGTCGAGCTGCTGGCATCGGCGCCGGCGGTGCCGTTCTGGCAAACCTGGGATGCCGCGGCCGAGCTGGCCTCGGCGCGTCGGCAGCTGCAGCGCCTGGCCGCCGGCTTCACGCTACTGGGGGTTGTGGGCGCGGCCTTGGTCGACGGCGTCAACCCCTGCGCCTTCGCCGTGATCGTCTTCCTGGTCAGCTACCTGACGATGACCGGCCGTCTGGGACGCCGTTTTGCGCTGATCTATGGGCTGACCTTCGCCGCCGGGGTCTTCCTCTGCTACTTCGTTATCGGCCTGGGCTTCTTCCAGCTCCTCGACTGGCTGGAGGCCTGGAAGCCGGCCATGCGCTGGATCTTCCTGGTCATGGGCCTGGTCTGCCTCGGCTTCGGCATCGGGGGTGTCATCGACACCCTGGCGGCACGCCGCGGCGGTGCCGGCCAGATGAAGTTCGGCATGCCGAAGGCCCTGCACCGTCTCGTGCATCGCCTCATCCGCGAGGACGTCAGCCGCGGCGTTCTTGGCCTGGGTGCCCTGATGATCGGGGTTCTGGTCAGCGGCATCGAGCTGGTCTGCACCGGCCAGATCTACCTGCCGGTGATCATGTTCATCAACAGCAGCACCCCCGGCCTGGCCTCGATCGGCATGCTGACCGTCTACAACCTGGCTTTCATCCTGCCCCTGGTCGTGGTGGTGCTCCTGAGCACCGCCGGCCTGGGCTCGGCCACCCTGGCCACCTGGGCCCGGCGCCACGCCGTGCTGACGCGGGCTCTGACCACGCTCCTGGTCTTCGCCCTGGCGGCCGTGATGTTCGTCATGGCCTGGCGGGGCTGAGGGCGACCGTCCGTACCGCCGCGCGTCGAAACTTGCGCCGCATCGCAGTGCGGCGCAAGTGGATTGTGAGCGAAGCATCCGCGCTTCGCGAATAGTCCGGGCTAGCAGCCCTGCCACCAGCGCTCGAGGTTCGCCACCGTCTGGCGGATGTCGCGGTTCTGCTCGTCGCCCTCGCGGATCTCGCGCTCGATGACCATCTCGCCGTCGAAGCCGAGCGCCTTGAGCCCCTGGATCAGGCGCGGGAAGTCGACCTTGCCGGTGCCGACCTGGACCTCGCGGCCCAGATCGCGGCCGTTGCTCGGGCTGACGCCGTCCTTGACGTGCAGATTCCGCACGTACGTCCCGAAGACGTCGAGGGCGTCGACCGGGTTGCCCTTGCCGTACATGAGCAGATTGGCGGGGTCGAGGTTGATGCCGAAGTTACCGGTGCCGACCTCCTCGATGACGCGCAGGAGCACCACCGGCGTCTCCTGGCCGGTCTCGAACCAGAACTGCAGGCCCAGCCCGGCGCAGTGCTCGGCGACCTCGCCGATGGCCTTGACGACATCGCGGTAGAGCGGGTCGGTGAGATTCTCGGGGATGAAGCCGCAGTGGGTGATGATCGCCGGGACGCCGATCTTGCGGGCGAAGTCGGCGCCGGCCTTCAGATCCAGGACGCGCTGGGCGCGGTATTCCGGGGGCACCAGGCCGAGCGTCGTCGGGCCCTCGGTGAAGTTCCAGCGCGCCGGGCCGCTGTAGCCGCACCAGAAGGCGCAGGGGCGTATCCCCGTGGCCGCCGACTGCGCGACCACGCGGGCCGCCATCTCGTCGGTCCACAGCGACGGCACCCAACTGCTGAGCTGACAGGTCGGCAGACCGAAGGCACGCACCCGCTCGAAGATGCAGTCGGCGCGCTCGGCGCGCAGGGCATTGATGACACCAATCTGCATGGCATTCTCCATCGCCGCAGGACCGCCCGCCGGCCCGCGCGGCCCGAGAACATACCCCCCCCCGCCGGCCGCCGCCAGGCCTGGCCGCCCCCGCAAAAAAGGCGCCCGATGGCCTTGCGGTCGACGCGGGTCCCGCCTATAGTATGCACCGTTTTGCACAGCCCGATGGTGTAATGGTAGCACAACTGGCTCTGGTCCAGTTAGTCTTGGTTCGAATCCAGGTCGGGCTGCCAC
>JAAYZO010000038.1 GCA_012514865.1 Lentisphaerota bacterium
ACCTGGCCACCCTGAAGGGGTGCCAGATCGTAGCCGGGGGTCGCGCGCAGCACGACCCCCGGAACCGCGAACCCACACACCACGCACCCTGAAGGGGTGCCAGAACCGGACTTTCAAACAGCCCTGCCGCGCCGGACCGCGGGGTTGCGTCGCCTTCGGACCTGAGCTACCTTCCTTCGCGTCGCCGGAAGGCAACTCCGTCTCAGCGCAGGTGCACCATGTCGTGGCATCCCGTCCTCGCTGTCTCCGCGATTCTGTGTCTGGCCGCCACCGGCACGGCGGCCCCGGCGGATGATTCCTTCTATCCGCCGCCGGAGGCCGTGCAGCAGTCGCTCGATCGCTTCATGAGCCTGCGCAAGCAGGCCCCCTTCGAGGGGATGATGAAGCAGGATGAAGCGGACCGCCTGCACGCCGACTACCAGGCCAACCCCGGGAAGTACACGCAGAACGAGTGGCTGAAGATCGCCGACTACTGGGCCGGCAAGAGCGACGAGGCCCTGCGCGAGATGCTCCCGGGCGAGAATCCGCGGCAGCTCGTGCCCAACTACGCCCTCGGCTGCCCACGGCATCTCGGCGGCATCCACACCCTCAAGCCCATCTGGGGACGACCCAACGGCTGGCGGTGCGAGGTCGGTGGCGAGGAGTGGGGGCCGGGGCTGACGGTCGCGATCCCGGAGACCGGCGCCGAGGTGACGATCGAGGATGACGGCTATGGCTGGGAGTGCCCCCGGGGGTTCCCCAATCCCGGCCGCTTTTACTTCGTGGCGGCGTACCGCCTCTTCCTGATCCGCTGCCTGGTCTCGGCGCCGTACATGAAGCCGGTCGAGTTCGACGGCCCGCTGGGGCGCGCGCCGATCTGGTGCCTGGGCTGGGCCTACGCGCTGACACGCGACCCGCTCTACGCGCGGAAGGCGCTGGTCATCCTCGCCGGCATGGCCGACATCTACCCGACCGGCAACAGCCTCTACACCTGGCATACCTACCCCGCCCGCGCCTACCTCGACGACCACAACTTCGACTGCAACATCCTCCACAACGCCGTCCAGGCCTACGACATGATGTTCGGCGGGATCGAGGGGCAGGCGGCTGTCCTGGAGTGGTTCCGGCAAGGCGCGAACCGTGACTACAACGGCGATGGTACCGTCGACTACGCCGATATCAGGGACCACATCGACCGCGACTTCTTCGGCCGCGGCTACGAGTTCGTGCACCGCTCGATCCCGCTGGCGCGCGGTAACACGCGCACCTGGCAGTTCGCGCTGATGATGGAGATGGCCGTGCACTTCCGCCACGACCTGCTCATGGACGAGGCGCTCAACGGGCGCTACGGCCTGAAGCAACTGCTGACCAACTGCGTCTACCGCGACGGCCGCTACTACGAGGACTCGACCGGCTACGCCATCGGGGTCAACAACTCCTACCTGCAGCAGGGCGAGTACCTGGCGGCCTTCCGAGGCCGGACGCTGTACCCCGCGGGCCTGAACGTGGACGAGGTGCTCGGGCCGCTGTTCGCGGCCGTGCGCGGCTATGAGGCGCGCATCAACAGCGCCGGTCGTCTGCCGGGATGGGGCGACGCCGGCGGGGCCCGCTATCCGTTCTATCACCCGCGCGAGCAGCCCCAGCCCTCCGAGCTGATGACCGACATCGGCTTCTCGATCATGCGCAGCGCCGGCCGCAGCGCCCAGCAACTGCACCTGTTGCTGAACTTCACGCAGAACGGCGCCGGGCATGGGCACCGCAGCCAGTTGATGATCAAGCCGATCATGTGGGGCTATGACCTCTCGGCCGACCATGGCTACCCGTACAACCTGCAGGCGCCCAAGCGCGCCGAGTGGATCAGCCATGCCGCCACGCACAACACGGTGGTGGTGGACAGCCGGGACCAGCGCTCCGGCTCGGCCGGGAGCCTCGACCTCTA
>JAAYZO010000288.1 GCA_012514865.1 Lentisphaerota bacterium
CATCTCATCGGCGGAGTTCGACACCGTCGGCGGCCTGATCATGGAGAAGCTCGGGCGCCTGCCGCGTCCCGGCGACCGCGTCAGTACCGACGCCTGCGCCTTCCAGGTCCTGCGTATGGCCGGCCGGCGTGTCGGGACCGTGCGGCTGACCCTGACGGCGCCTGCCGCGACCGACCGGAGGGACGGCTGATGCTGCCACTCTGGGTGCTCATCGCGATGGTCGGGGTGCTGGTGCTGCTGGAGGGCTTCTTCAGCGGTTCGGAGACGGTCTACACCTCAACCAGCAAGGCCTTCATCCACGACCTGGCCCAGCGCGGCGACCCGCGCGCCGGCCTGATCCGCGACATGCTCTCGCGCACCGAGCGTTTCCTGGGTGCGACGCTGACGGGCACCAACCTGGCCATGGTGGCCGCGACCAGCCTGTGCCAGGTGATCGTGATGCGTCACGTCGTTCCCAGTGCCGGCTTTCAGGCCTTCGTCGAGGCGGTGCCGGCGCCGTGGAACTGGGAGTACGTCGTCAACGCCTTCATCATGACGCCGAGCATCCTGGTGATGGCCGAGCTGGTCCCCAAGTCGATCGGCCGGGCTCACGCCGACCGCCTGGCGCTGGCCCTGATCGGGCCGCTGCGTCTGGCTGCCACGGTGCTCCTGCCGGTGTCCTGGAGCGTCGGCCGGGTGGCGGCCTTCCTGGCCAGTCTGGGCGGCGGGCCGGTGCACAATGCCTTCGCACCGACGGTGACCCGTGACGACCTCAAGGCCATGGCGGCCATGGCCTCGGAGCAGGAGATTGTCCCGGATGTCGTCGGGTCGATCCTGCAGAGCGTCTTCGAACTGGACCGCAAGCCGGTGTCGACCATGATGGTGCCCCTGGTCGATGTCGTGGCGGTACCCCTGCAGGCGACGGTCGGCGATGTCGAGAGGCTCTCGGTCGAGACCGGCCACGCCCAGTTCCCGGTGTTCGAGGGCCGCAGCGACAGCATCATCGGCGTGGTCAGCCTGCGTCATCTGCTCTATGAGAGCTCCGAGCAGGGCCAGGACCTCCCCCCGGAGACGCCGATCGCGCCGTACGTCCGGCGGGAAGTGATGTTCGTGCCCGAGTCGCGTTCGGTCAGCGGCCTGCTGCACGAGCTGCGCACCGAGCACACGCCGATGGCGGTGGTCGTCGACGAGTACGGCGGCGTGGTCGGCATCCTGACCCTGGTGGACCTGGTCGAGGAGCTGGTCGGCGAGCTGCATGACGAGCGCGACCGCCCGGCCGCGGTGCTGGCCATGCTCGAGGGCGGTGCCTTCGAGTGTGACGGCAAGACCACCATCGAGGTGCTCAGCGACGCCCTGGGGCTGGTCATCCAGCGCGACGGCTTCGACACGGCTGCCGGGCTGGTCCTGAAACTGGCCGGGCGCATACCGTCCGAGGGCGAGCGCTTCCGTTTCGATCAGTACGAGGTCGAGATCGTCAAGGTCACCAGGCACCGCCTGGCGCGGCTGCGCTTCCGGCGTCTGGGCGAGGGCTGAGGGTCCTGTCGGCCGTTGCGGGCCGCGTCGGCGCGGGGCAGGATCCGCGCGGCCGCCGGCTTGGCCTGGCCCGGTCACACGCTGCCTGGAAGCTCGTGAACAGGCCGCCCGTCGGGCTTCGACGCGAGGCTCTTGCGGCCTCTTGTTCAGGGCTGACCTTGGGCAAGGGTCGCGCCGCGGCGCGCGTCGCGGGCTGCGCCGCAGTATAGTGCGGCGCACGTGGATGATGAGCGAAGCCCGCGCGCTTCGCGACGGCTCCAGGTTAGGGGTGAGAGGCGATGACCGTCAGCGTACAACCTGCCGACTGGCGCGATATCATCTACCGTGGCATCGAGAACCAGGAGCTCGACTTCAAGGCGGCGCAGGACTGGAACGAGCTGGGGCGGGCCGGACGCGCCAAGTTCGCCCGCCACGCCATGGCCATGGCCAACACCCGCGGCGGCTACCTCGTCGTCGGCGTCGGCGAAGACGAGAACGGCAATCCGACCCTGCATACCGGCATGACCGAGCGGCAGGCGCGGTCGTTCGACCCGAGCACCGTCGGCCAGACGGTGAATCACTACGCCGACCCGAGTGTCGAGTTCGACATCGTCCGTCCCGAGGTCGACGGCCGGCGCTACGTGGTCTTCGTCGTCTACCCGTTCCGGAACCTGCCGCATGTCTGCGGCGATGCCTGCGAGGCCGAGCTTCAGCGCGGCGTCTTCTACATCCGCACGCCGGATGCCCGCAGCCGCCCGGCCTACCGCGCCAGCGAGCTGCACGGCCTGGTGCAGCGCGCCCTGCGCAACCAGCGCGAGCTGCTCGGCCGCATGATCCGCGGCGTGCTCTACGAGGGCCGCCAGGCCAACCAGACCGAGGCCGAGCCCGAGTTCAACCGCCTCCTGGCGCAGTCGCGCCAGGAGGCCCGCCGCGCCCTCGGCAACAACGCGTTCAATCAGAGCCTCGTCCTGGAGGTCGCCGTCTACCCGGAGCGGCTCCTCATCGACCGCCTGAGCCTCAGCGATGTGCATCGCGCCCGCGACGAGGTGGTCCTGCCGCCGGAGGGCGCCTTCCCGGTGCTGCCCGATCCGGGCGCCACCACCTACGCCAGCAACGACTCGATTCGGTCCCTGGTGACGGCGCCCGCGGCCGGCGGCGGCACCTCGTACCTCGAGGTCTTCCTGTGCGGCCTGATGTACTGCGCCTGCGTCGACCAGCCATCCGAGGCGGCGCCGCGCGAGCTGCACTACAACCGCCTGCTGCGCTGGGTCGGCAGCGCCATGGGCGCTGTCGGGCAGCTCTATGCGGCCCTGGGTTTCGAGACCGACCTCCTGACCATCGTCTTCCGTCTGGCCAACACCGAGGGCGTCCGGCTGGTCCTGCCGGCGCAGTCCGAGGCCGACGCGCTGGTCTGCCACATTCCCGACATTGAGGTCAGCAAACGTCGCACGGCCGCCGATGTGGTCAGCGGGCCGGAGGCCAACGCCGCCCAGGTCGTGCGCGAGATCTGCGAACGTTTCGGCTTTCGCAGCGATGACCACGTCGGCCTGAATCAGCGCCTGGAGGCACTGCTCCGCCTGGGCGGTGACTGAAAACGACGACGCCCGGCGGCCGTGCGGCCGCCGGGCGTCGGGACTGCCGGGTGAGAGAGATCAGAACTCGACGATGGTCTGGAAGCGCGCCCAGGTCGAGTCGTCGCCGCCGTTCCAGTAGCTGTTCGGGAAGAAGTGCGCCACTTCCACGGCGAACTTCAGCCACGAGGTCGGCGCGTAGTCGACGAAGGCGCTGACGAGGTGGCCGATCGAGTCGCCGCCACCGCCGCCGGCGGCATTGGCGAGGTTGCCGTAGTCGGCGCGCAGGTAGGCATAGGCCGCCGCGAACTTCCAGCAGGGGCCGGCGCTGGCACGCGCCTCGAGGCGGTACTGGTCCATGTTCGTCCAGTTGCCGTTGAACATGATGGGCAGGAGCTCCTCGCGGAAGATCGGGTAGCCGGCGAAGAGCGGATCCCAGCCCTCGAACTCGTTGGCGGAGCCGGGGTCATCGCCGCTCCACGAGGTGTACTGCAGCAGGAGTGACGGGCTGAAGCGGGTGCCCTTGGGGGCCTTCAGGGTCAGCCGCGCGTCGAGCATGTCGCCGGTGAGGTCGCTGCTGCGGTTGTACTCGCCGTCCTGGCAGGCGTACTCGAGGCTGTAGTCGACCTGCTCGTGCATGGCGCCGAAGAGGCGCACGCCGGCGGTGTGGATGAGGGCATCGGCGTCGGACTGCGGCGGCGGCCCGGCGTACGGGAAGTTCCGCTCGGCGCCGTCAAAACCGCCCAGGGTCGGACGGGTGTCGTTGATGTTGGCGTAGATGTAGTACAGGTCGGTGTTCAGGCTGGGCTTGAAGCCGTGCGTCCAGTAGGCGCCGGTGGTGAAGATATCGCCACGGCTCAGCCGGCGGTTCTGGTCATCGATGAAGGCGAACTTGTCCTTGTAGTTGTTGTAGAAGGCGAAGAGCTTCAGGGTGTCCTTCTCCTTCTTCATCACCGCGGAGAGGCCGTCGAAGTAGATCGTCCGGCCCTGGTCGTAGGGCGTGCCCTCCAGGAAGACCATGCCCGATCCGAGCGGGAACTCCTGCCGGCCCAGAGTCAGCGACCAGTCGCTGTCGGCGATGTTCGACAACTGGATGTTCATGAGGTCCAGGATGACCTCATCCGGGAACTCCCAGGTGCCCGGGCCGTCGTTGTTCTCGCCAGGACGGCTGAAGACGTGGTGGCTGCGGTTCACCAGGCGGGCGTTCAGCTTCATCGACTCGCCGAAGGCCACCGTGCCCCACAGACGCGTGCGGACGCGCAGGTAGCGATAGGCCGGACCCCACTCCTGAGCGCCCCCGTAGACCTCCATCTCCGGGCTGATCACCGTGCGCTCGAAGCCCTCCAGGCGGATGCGCATGTCCCCGCCGACCGTCAGGTCGACGTCGTCCGCCAGAGCCACCGTGTGCGCCGCCTGCGCTCCGGTGCAGGCCACCATTGCCGCGGCGGCCAGCCCGCGCCGCCACCACCGTGCCATCGCTCCCTGACTGCTCCTCATGGCGCTCTCCTCGTCATGCCCTTCGGTTGCCTCTCGCCGCCTCAGCGGGCCCACGCTCCCGCTGCCAGGCCGTACCCGCCGCGCTGTTCTAGCGCAGCGAAACGACGCTACTATGGAGAGGGATTTCCGTAAAGGCAAGCCGGCGCCGCAGATTGACAGGGCCGACCGACGATCGCGTCAGCACCTCCGCGGCCACCCTCGTATGAGACATAGCGGTGTGACGCGCAC
>JAAYZO010000289.1 GCA_012514865.1 Lentisphaerota bacterium
GCCGCGGGTGGTTCACTCGGTCTACGCTCAGTGAAGCGTTCATCCTGAAGAACCGTATGCGGGAAATCCGCTCGTACGGGTCTGTGGGGGGCCTGGGCCGCGAGGCCCAGGTCTACCCGGAGGATCGAGAGTGCAGAAGGCATGTCACTCGGCCACGAGGAGCTGGACGTCTACCGGTTGTCTATCGGTTCTGTCGCGTGTGTTGTAGGACAGGGCCTCGGCACGTGGCGGTGTCCATCGTTCGGCCCGGTACCGGTGATTGCGCGCCAGCCAGTCGATCCCGATCCCGATAGCGATAGCGATTTGGATGGCGTCAGGCTATCGCCGCCGCGAGGCGGCTCTTCAGACCTCCTGCGGGGGTTCGGGATTGCGTTGGCGGGCCAATGTTCTGCCGGGCTGGGGCGTTTCCTCTGCGGCAGCGCGGAGCTATGCGCGTCGGAACCTGCGCCGCAGGGGACTGCGGCGCCGGTGGATCATTCGCGAAGCAGCGTGCTTTGCGGATGATCCAGGCTAGGGTGTCGGTGTTCGGCGTTGCCGTGTTCATTTAGGGAAGAGTGTTCTAGTGCTATGACCCACTCCGATGCGGATGCCATGCCTGCCGCGAGGCTCTTGGCCGCGCTTGTTCTGGCGTGTCTGGGCTGGTTCGGCGCGCCGGTGTGCGGTGCAGCCGAGTCGCTGGTGCTGGCCGACTTTGCGGACGGCCCCGGCGGCTGGCAGCGTCGCGAGTGGCTGCCGTCGGGGGCGGCGCGTGTTGCGGGCCTCGCCGTGCGGCCGGCGGCGTCAGACGCGCCGGCGGCCTTGGTGCTGCCCGTGGATCTGCCGGCGCAGGGCGAGTTCCTGGCGCCGGTCACGGCGTCGTGGCAGGGCTGGCAGGAGCTGGCCTTCAGGGTGGTCCTCCCCGAGGGCCTCCCTGAGCACGCCATGATCGCCGTGTTCACCAAAGACCGCGACCACCTCTGGCGCCAGATACGCCGTCAGGCGCCGCCCGGGCGCGGCCGCCCCGTCGAGGTCGTCGTGCCGATTGGCGGCCCTGAGGCCCGGCGGCTCTGGGAGGCCTGTGGGCACGAGAGGCCGTGGCATGCCCTGACGCCGCGGTCGCTCGTCGAGTATGGCCTCAGCGTCAGCCTGGACACAGGGGTCACGGCGCCTTTCCAGGGCGAGATCCTCCTGCAGTCGGTGGTCCTCCGCCAGCCCGGCCTGGTCCAGGTGGAGAACCCGGTGCGGGACCTCCAGCTCAGCCCGCGGACGCCGCGTGTCGGCGAACGTCTCGAGATCAGCTTCCGTCTCGAGGACGACTACCGCGATCCCTTCCGCGCCGAGAGCGTCGCCGTGGTGGCCGAGGTGAGCACCCCCAGCGGCGCCACGGAGACGGTGCGGGGGTTCTACTACGAGGGCTTCCTCTACCACCCTGAGACCCCCGAGATCACGCGCGTCCTGAGCCCCTACGGGGCGCCGTCATTCCGGGTGCGCTACACGCCGCGTCAGGCTGGCGCGCACCGCGCCCGGGTGAAGGTCACCGTCGAGGGCCGCGAGGTGGTCCTGCCGGCGCTGGACTTCCATGCCGATGTCGCCGCGGCGGGCTATCGCGGCTATGTGCGTCGCGACCCCGCCCACAGCGCCTTCCTGGCCTGGGAGGACGGCACGCACTTCTGGAGTTCGGGCCTGAACGTCCGCAGCCCCTACGACACGCGCTACATCCAGGTCGTGCCGACCTCGACCTGGCGTGACGAGGGCCTGCCGCTGTACGAGCGGCTCTTCGCGCGCTACCGCGAGAACGGCATTCGGGTCGTGGAGGTCTGGATGTCGTCCTGGTGGCTGGCGCTGGAGTGGATCAACGACTCGCCGGGCTTCCATGGCGTCGGCTACTACAACCCCTACCGCGCCTGGATGCTCGACCACATCATGGAACTCGCCGAGGCCAACGGCCTCTACGTCATTCTGGTCCTCAACAACCACGGCAAGTTCGGGGCGCTCAACGACACCGAGTGGGACCGCAATCCCTACAATCGCATCCACGGCGGCTTCCTCGAGAGCTGCGAGGAGTACTTCACCGACGAGCGCGCCCGCGCCGCCTTCCGGCAGACCTGCGACTACATCGTCGCCCGCTGGGGCGCCTCGACGCACCTGCTCATGTGGAAGCTCTTCTCGGAGATCGACCTCACCGGCACCACCTACGACTTCTACACCAAACCGCCGGCTGCCGAGTGGCATCGCGAGCTGGGCGCCTACCTCAAAGGCATCGACCTCTACCAGCATCTCACCACGACGCACTGGATGCTCGGCTACCACCGCATCAACGACGCCATCGCGCGTCTGCCCGAACTCGACGTGCTGACCACCGACGCCTACTACCAGGGCGGCGGCACCGCGCAGCTCCTCACCATGCTGCGGGACGGGAGCCGCTTCGCCGCCGAGCGTGAGAAGCCCCTCCTCATCACCGAGTACGGCGGCTCGCCGCACGCCGACAGCATGGGCAACCTGATCAAGCAGGCGCACCTCGGGATCTGGACCGGCTTCTTCAACGAGGCCCCGGCGGCGCCGATGTTCTGGTGGTTCGCCCTGGTCGACGAGCGCGACCTCTACGGCTACCACGCCGCCCTGAGCCGCTTCACGGCCCGGGAGGACCGCCGCGGCCTGTCGCCGGCACGCCGCGACCTGGCCGGCGGTGCGGTGACGCTCAACGAGTTGCGCGGCGCCGACCGCTACCTGGCCTGGCTCTTCGACGCGGCCTACTACCTCGCCGACGCCGAGAATGCCGAGCCGGCCCTGCGTTCCGGCCTCACGGTCGAGCTGCCGGCGCTGGCCCCGGGGTCGTACACCCTCGAGATCTGGGATGTGGCCCGCGGCGAGATCGCCGAGAGCCGCGCCCTCGCGGTCGCCGCGGGCCAGGCTCAGATCGCCTTCGAGCTGCCGGCCTTCCATCGCGACAGCGCGGTCAAGATCAAGCCCGCCCCTGCGGCGCCCTGACGGATCGGCCCCGGCGCTTCAGGGCTGTCCGAAAGCCCGGTTCTGGCACCCCTTCAGGGTGCATGGTTCGTGGGTTCGCGTTTCCGGGGGTCGGGCTCTCGCGCGACCCCCGGCTACGATCTGGCACCCCTTCAGGGTGGCCGGGTGAACGCTGACGCGAGCGTCGATCAGCCCTGCCGGCGCCTGGCCGGCGCTTGCAGGCGGCGGGGCAGGGGGTATGCTTCAGCGGCGGCCGGCGGCACACCGGGGGGACGGCACGACGGCGAGGCCCGGCCCGGCTGGCGGCCCGCCGCCGCGGCGCCGGGCGCAGCGGCGGCGCGCACAGTCCCGATCCAGCGACACAGGTCACAGCGAACCATGATGACGTATCTTCGTTTCGGCATGGCGGCGGCGGTATGGATGGTCTGCGGCTGCAGCCACCTGGACCTCCATGAGGGCCGCCTGGTGTACTTCGTTTCGCCGCAGGGCGACGATGCCAACTCGGGCGGGCGCGGCGCGCCTTTCCGGACGCTCGAGCAGGCCCGCGAGCGCATCCGTCGGCTGAACCACCAAGGAGTTCTGCCCGCCGATGGCGTGACCGTCATGCTGCGGGAGGGCCGCTATGAGGTGAGTCGGGGCGTTGTCCTCGACTCACGGGACTCCGGTCAGGCCGGTCGGCCGGTGGTCTACCGGGCCTTCCCCGGCGAGACCGTCACCCTCACCGGCGGCCTGCTGATCGCGGTCGAGGACCTCGCCACGCCGGAGGCCGCGGCGGTGTCGGGTCTGCCGGCGCCGGCCGCGGCCGCGCTGCGGTATGTCGACCTGGCGGCGCGGGGTGTCGATACGAGTCCGGATGCCCTGGCCGGCCCCGGCGGCAGCCTGGCTGACCCGGAGCTCTCCCTGGGCGGCGCGCCCCTGCCGTCGGTCGGGTCGGTGGCGGCCATCGCGGCGCCGGGCCAGTGGGTGCTCGACCGCGCCGCCGGGCGGCTCTACCTCTGGCCGCCGCGGGGTCTCGGCCACGAGGCGCTGCAGCTCTCGGTGCTGGCCGAGCCGCTGCTCGTCATGGACGGCACCGAGTTCATCACCTGGCAGGGCTTCACGATGGAGTGCACGCGCAACACCGCGGCAGTCATCCAGGGCGGCCGCGGCAATCGCGTCGTCGCCTGCACGATCCGCCATACCGGCGGCGACGGCCTGCAGGTTGACGGTGCGGCGCATGCCGTGGTCGGCTGCGATATCGCCCACACCGGCGGGCATGGCCTGCGCCTGAGCGGCGGCGACCGCCGCAGCCTGACGGCCTCGGAGAACCTCGCCGACAATAACCACATCCACCACGCCGGGCGGCGCCAGGCGCAGGCGGCCGGCATCCTCGTCGAGGGCGTCGGCAGCCAGATCCGCCACAACCTCCTCCATGATCTGCCCGCCGCCGGTATCCAGTTCGCCGGCAATGACCACCGCATCGAGTTCAATGAGCTGCTGTACACCTGCCTGGCGATGCCGTCCTCCGGAGCCCTGTACAGCCGTCAGGACTGGACCTCGCAGGGGAACGTCCTCCGCGGTAACACGATCCACCACGTTGCCGCGGCCGGCATCGGCCTCGACGACGGCGACAGCGGCGAGACGATTGAGGGGAACACCCTGCTGGCCGTGGAGCGCGGCGTGGTCATCGGTGGCGGCCGCGACCACGCCGTGGTCAACAACCTCTTCATCGACTGCCCGACTGCAGTGGTGGTCGACGACCGCTGCCACGGCCGGCTCGGCCCGGGGGCCAGCCCGGAGCCGCTCCTCGGCCTGCGGGCAGCCCTCGAGGCGGTGCCCTGGCGCGAGGCGCCCTGGACGGCGCGCTATCCGCATCTGGCGGGCCTCCTCGAGGACGACCCGGAACTGCCGTTGCACAACCGCATCACGCGCAACCTCTGCGTCGGCGCCAGCGCCAGCCCCGAGGCCTGGCTGCAGGCCGCCCCCGAGGTGATGGCACGCCTGGAGGTCCAGGACAACCTGATCACCGCCGCCGATCCCGGCTTCGTCGCGCCGCGCCGGCTCTGCTTCCGCCTGCGGAAGGACGCCGCCGTGTGGGCTGCCATACCAGAGTTCGCGCAGATGCCCAGCGGGCAGAGCGGCCTCTACCGCGCCCCGGAACGCGCCGCCTGGCCGGTCGAGCGGCCCCTGCCGCGGGTGCGGCTGTCCCTCGAGCCGCGTCGATGCCGCTGACGAGCTGCGGCCATGCTCCAGGCGGCGCATGACATGCGTCAACCTTGCACCGCACCGGGGGCCTGGCTCGTATCAGACATCGCGTCGCTGTGCTTTCGGCGTGTTGTTGCAGACTTTCAGCCTGCCGTGCGAAACCGTCCAGTTCCCAGGGCGTTGCCCTGGGCTGACGAATGATGCCCATTCAGGGCGGCAGAACGAAGGTCCTCCGGGCGGCGCCGTCACGCGCCGTCTCGCCGTGCTGTATCCGCCACCCGGCGCGCCGAGGAGGCCGGGGCGGCGTCGCCGCGGCGGTCTCTGAAACGCCGGCGGGCGCCAGGGGGTGATTCCCTGGCGCCCGCGTCGTGTAGCACTGTCTTGGCCCGGTTCGGGCCGGTCGGGTTCCTGCTCAGCGCGTCGGCGGCAGGGGCTCGGTCAGGCCGAGCTGGCCGCGGACCCAGCGTCCGAGGAAGGCCGGGTACTCGCCGACCTTGGTGGTGTGGCCCTCGCGGGGGCCGTTGAAGATGCGCTTGGGGCCCTTGAGTTCGTTGTAGGCGGCGTAGACCGAGCTGGGCGAGCAGGTCCTGTCGATGAAGCCGGCCGAGACGATCGCCGGGATGGTGATGCTCTCGGCGAAGTGCGCCGCGTCGAAGTAGGCGGCCATCTCGAGGTACGGCTGGCGCTCTTCGGGCGTCGCGCCCTTGACCAGCCGCGGCCAGCCCGAGCTGCGCTCGAGGAGGAGGCCGGCGTGGTCGCAGAGGGCCGGGACATTCGCGGCCAGGGCGGTGATGTTGGCGTTGAGCCCAGACAGGATCAGCGCCGAGCCGCCGCCCTGGCTCGAGCCATCGATGACCATGTGCTTGCGATCGAAGTCCTCACGGCTCGCCAGCCAGGTGATGGCGCGGTCGATGCCCAGGTAGGTGCGGCGGAAGTAGTACTTCTCGCGGTCGGGAGCGCCGTGGTGTGAGTAGGTCATCGGCGCGTTGAGTTCCTTGTAGATGGCCTGGACCTCGTCACGCGTGAGCGTGCCGACGTCGTAGGCGTGCACCCCCATGGTCAGCGCCAGGACGCCCTCCTCGGCGTAGTTCTTCCCCGAGGGACCGAGCGGCCCCGGGCCGGCGCCGGGCACTGACACCCAGGCCGGGAAGGGCCCCGTCTTGCCGCGCGGCACGCACAGGAAGCCATAGATGCGAGTGTCGTCGATGTTGGCAAAGCTGATGGCGAAGACCTCGGCCTTCTCGGTGCACTGCGCGTCGAGGCGGGTCTGACGCAGATCCAGGGGCAGGGCCGCCAGGCGCTGTTTGCCCTCGGCCCAGAAGGCATCGAAGTCCGCCGGCTTGGCGCTGCCCTTGCGGATGCGCTCGGGCTCGAAGCCGGCCCCCGCGAGGCCGTTGCCGCGGGTCCCGGCGGCGTCGACCGACACCGCGAGCTGCAGGAAGCCCGGCTCGGCCAGCGTGCCCTCGATCGTCGAAGGACCCTTCGTGAGGTCGAGGTTGCGCGTCTCCAGGACCTTGCCGCCATCCAGCGTCAGGACGGCCTTTGCCTTGGCTGCCGCGCGAGCCGCCTCGGGGACCTCAACCGCGATGGTGAAACGGGCTGTCTCACCGCAACGATAGAGGGCTTCGGCGCGATCCGTGTCGATCGTTACCGTGACCGCCGGCGCCGGTGCCGGCGCCGGCGCTTCGGCCGCACCCACCGACGCACCGCACCACAGCACCAGGCTAAGGCCCGCAAGCCAGCCCCGGCTCCATCCACCCAGCGACCGTTCGAGCATCGTCCGCACTCCTTATTCAGCGGCATGGGGGCGCCGCATCGACACCGCGTTCGACAGCAGGCCCCCGCGGGGCCCTAACCTAGATGGGGCACCGGCGCCGCGCAACCGTGCCGCACGGAGCGGCACCTGCCGCGGCGCAGAAGGGACCCAAGGGACACCAGGGACTCAAGGGAGCCACCGGACAGCGCGGGGCGCCGCGGAGCTGAGGTGGGCGCCACGAGCCGAGTGGCGCTCCTCCGGGCGCTGCTGGCGCCCGGTAGGTCCACGGACGGCGCCGCGGACCTACCTGCCGGGCGCCGTTCCCCGGCGCCCGTGGTCGCGCTCGGCTCGCGCGACCTACCTCGGAATCGCCGCGGGCCGGTGGGCGCCACGAGCCGAGTGGCGCTCACCGGCCCGGGAGTTCGAGGCGGGCCTGCGCATAGGCGCCGCGCCGCGAGGTCACGGTCACCGCGACCGGCGTCCCCGGCTGGGCACGGATGACCCACTCCAGGCGGGCGTTGCCGCCATGGGCGGCGAGGTGCCCGAGGCGCTGGTTCATGCGGCCGGTGACGCAGGCGATGTCGCCGGCCAGTTCGACCGTCGGGTCGTCGCCCTGGAAGGCCTCGCGGCCCTGTTCGGTCAGGCAGGTGGGCAGCGTGCCCATATTCGCCACGTGGGCCTTCAGGAGGAACAGGCCTCCGCCCAAGGGCTCGGCCGTCAGGGCCGTGATCTGCAGCCGCGACCGCCACTGGGCGAACTCAAGAAGGAACCGGGTGCCCTTGTCGCAGGCGGCCTCCATGTCCTTCTTGAGCGGCGGGTTGCTCCATGGCACGGTGTTCCATCCGCCGATCTCGACCGGGCCCAGTTGCGGGTGGTCGAACGGCGTCCACTCGGTGAACAGCCCGATCGTGGGGTCGGCGTCATGCGCGGCCAGCAGGGCCAGGCCGGTCTCTTCGGCGTGGCGGTCGCCGAGGCCGAAGTAGTCCTGGGTGGTGAAGCCGAGGTAGTTGTAGAACATGCCCATCTCGAAGAGGAGCACGGGAACCCCGAGGCGTTCGTAGAGCCAGTCTTTGGCACCGCCGGCGGTCTCCGACTGCCTGACGCCGGTGCGGAGTTCCACATACGACGAGAGCAGCGGCCAGCCGGTGACCGCCTCGGCGCGCCGGCCCATGCGCTCGATGAGCTCGGCATCCGCGGCGTGGCGGGCGCTGCCCTTGATCGTCTGCCGCGGGTAGAAGACCGCGGGGTTGCCCGTGTGGAAATCCGCGGCCGCGGCGATGTTCGGATGCGCGAGGACGAAGTCGACCACGGCGCGTGTCTCGGGCTCCGACAGCGGGTAGGCGCCATGTGCGGAGGCGCCGGCCTCCGGCAGCCATGGCGTCGGGCGCCAGTCCGCGGCGGGGAAGTTGCGGTTGAAGTCGCAGTCGGGCTGGGAGCCGCTCACCCGGCCGCCGTCCCACTCATGAATCGGGCCTTCGTCGGCGAGTTCGTAGAAGGGTCCCTCCGCGTCCTCCGGCCGGCGCGGCACGACCAGGCGGGGGTCCTTCGTCGACAGGCGGTACCCGCCGGTGGGGCTCGGCCAGCGCATCTTGAGCACCTTGCCGTCGCCGTTGAGGTCGCTGGGGTAGGGCGCGTTGCGCACCCGCGCCTCGATATGCCGGCTGCGGACCCGCCACCCGCCGGCCAGGATGTGGTCGGCGCCGTCGATGGCAATCCGCGGGATCACGTAGACGACCTGCTCATCCAGGAGCCTGCGCACCGCCGCGTCATCGTCGTAGTGCTCGGCCAGATGCGACAGGAAGTGCAGGGCCTGGCAGGACCCCGCCAGTTCGACGGCGTGCATGTTGGCTATGACCAGGAGCCCGGGCCGGAAGGCGACCGGGGTGGCCGCCTCACGGTTCGCCGCCTCGAGGCACCACAGGTCGCGTCCGGCGCGGGTCTTGCCGATAGCGGCCATGCGGATGAGGTCCGGCCGGGCCTGCTCGATCCGGCGCAGCTCGGCGGTCAGGGCGTCGTAGGTGTGAAACGCGGCAACACGGGCGATGCTCATGATCTCGGGGCTCCCTTTCATCTCCATACGCGGCCTCGGGCCTGCGGCCGCAGTCTCCGTCAGGTTCTGCCTCTGTGCCGGTCGCGCCGGCCCAAGGCAATCCCGAGACGATCAGTAACCACGAAAAGCACGAAAGACACAAACAGGAGAGGATTGGAGAGGCCCGACACGCGCACGGCTCCGGGCGCCTGACGGACTGTCGTCGCGCTCTCTCGTCTCAGAGTGTCATCTCGTTCGTGCTTTTCGTGCCGTTCGTGGTTCAATTCCCTCTTTCCGCGAAACGCTTCGTCGATGACTCAGGACAAACACCGACGCTGGCCTCGGGGCCGCGCGCCGGCGGCAGCCACTTACCGTGCCGGCGTCGCCACCGGGTGGTGGGCCACGCCGGCGAGACGCCAGCGCAGCCGCGCGCCCGCGATGGTCCGCGGCGGCTGGTGCGGAAGACGCACCTGTGCGCCCTCGACCTCGATGCCGGGGTCCTCCGCCACATGGAGGCGCGCGCCACCGGCGATGGCCTCGACGCGGGTGACATTGAAGGCTCGTGTCGTGTCGTCGGCAAACGTGATGATCAGGGTCCCGTGCGGTCCGTCCGGGGACTGGTCCACGTCGAACCAGCCGCCCGAGTCGCCGGCGCGGGTGCGGTCCACGCCGCGCACCTCGCCGGACCAGCCGCGGGCGCCCCGCAGGCGGAAGGCGCCCAGGGCCAGCTCCTCGCCGCCGACCAGGTGCGCTTCAGCCACGGCGCCGCC